>PKTU01000065.1 GCA_002869005.1 Deltaproteobacteria bacterium | reverse complement strand
GTGTTTGATGAATTTTAGCATGAGCGTTGCGGCGGCGAGGTAGATGAAGATGCCCGTTATGTCGTTGGCGGTGGTGACGAAGGGGCCGGAGGCGACGGCCGGGTCAATCTTCAACTTGCGAAAGAGGGCGGGGGTGAGTGTGCCCATTATCGCCGCGACGGTCATGGCCGCCATCATCGATACCGCGACCACTACGCCGAGGTATGGGTCATTGTGCCAGATTAACGCCGCGAGGCCCACCATCGCCCCGCAGACTATGCCGAGGAGAAACCCTACCCGAACCTCCTTCCAGAGGTGCGAGGGGAGGGAGTCGAAGTCCACCCGCCCCGTGGCGAAGGCCCGCACGAGGATAGAGGAGGTCTGCGTCCCCACGTTGCCGCCCATTCCGGTGATGACGGGGACGAAGGAGAGCAGCGCGATAATCTCCTCAACCGTGGCCCTGAACCACCAGAGGATCGTTCCTGTCAGGACGCCTCCTACAAGGTTCACCGCGAGCCAGGGAATGCGTATGCGGAAGATTGGCATGACGCGGTTGCCGTGGAGGAGCTCCTCCTGGCTTGTGCCCGCCATCTTGTAGATGTCCTCCGTGGCCTCTTCGCGCAGAACGTCGAGGACGTCGTCGACGGTGATGATGCCGACGAGTTTTTTCTCTTCGTCCACTACGGGTATCGCGAGCAGGTCATATTTTGAGACGAGCCGGGCCACCTGCTCCTGGTCGGTGTTTACGTCGACGTTTATAACGTCGGTGGACATGATCGAACGGAGCTTCGTGGCAGGGGAAGAGGTTATCAACTTCCGGAGGCTTACCACTCCCGCGAGGTGTTCAGCCTCATCCACGACGTAGAGGTAAAAGGCGGTCTCCGCGTCTTCATCGCCCTGAATGGCCTCAACGGCTTCCTTCGCGTTCATCCCCTCGGGAAGGGCGAAGAAGGAGGTGGTCATCAAACCGCCGGCGGAGTCCTCCGGGTAGTCGAGGAGCTTTTCTATATCCTCGGAGTCCTCCCGCTTCATCGCGGTTAGAACGTCGTCGCGTATCTCCTCGGTGAGGAGGTTCAGTATGTCGGCGGCATCGTCGGAATCCATCTCGACGATGATGTGCGCGACCTCTTCGGGGGAGAGTACTTCGACCAACTCCTGCTGGTTTACGGGATCCATGTGGGCGATGACTTCGCCCACGAGGTCGCTCTGCTTTAAAACCTGAAAGAAACGACCCTGCTCAAGGTCGTTCATATCACCGTAGATTGCTGCAAGGTCCGCCGCGTGGGTCCGCTCGACGATACGGCGCAGGTTGGCGACTGCGCCTTTGCGCATCAACCTCCTCATCGCCTCAAGGCGTAGCTTTACGCGACTGTCGAGCATCGGTTATCCCTTTTCGGGCCAGCGGCAGAGGTCAAATACCTTGCACTCCCCGCAGAGGGGGCGCTGGGCTTTGCAGCAGTATCTGCCGTGCATGATAAGTATGAGGTGCGCTTCTCCCCAGCGCTCCGGGGGGAGGAGGGCGCACATTATCTCTTCAACCTTTAGGGGGTCCTTAGTCTTAGAGAACCCCAGCCGCATTGAGACACGGCCTACATGGGTATCCACGGCGAAGGCGGGCACCCCGAAGCCCTGCGCCAGGACCACAGAGGCGGTCTTCCTGCCGACTCCCGGCAGCGCTTCAAGCGCTTCCCTTACAGGCGGGACCTCTCCTCCATGCCCGGTGACGATTTTTTCAGCCATCGCCTTTAAATTCTTCGCCTTGTTCCTGAAGAGGCCGATGGAGTGGATCGCCTCCTCAAGTTCAGTAATATCAGCGGCAGCCATCTCCTCCGGCCCCGGATATTTAGCGAAGAGCGAGGGGGTCACCATGTTGACCCTTGCGTCGGTACATTGCGCCGAGAGTAGGGTGGCGACAAGCTGACGCCAGGGGGTGTCGTAGTCGAGCCCCGGCTTCGGCGGCGGTCCGCCCCCCGTCAGACGGCCAAGTATATCTTCCAGGCGTTTTGCCTCGGCGTTTATTTTTCCCATTTGGGCTCAGAGCTTATCAGAAAGAGCGCCATTTCGAAAGTGCCCAATATGCCGTGCTTGACACGCCATACCGCAGGGGCTAGATTCAAAAAGTATCGACTCAATATAACAGCGGCAGTTGCAGGAGAATATTAATGGCTAATTACGGTGAACGTTTATTGAAGGGAACCAGTAAGGGCTTCTCTCTCATTGCTTTCGAGACATCTAAAAAAAGCCGCATAATGAAAAAAAAGATGCGCATAAGCGCTCTGTCGAAGGATGTGCGCGCTGATTACCGTGACCTCGGCAGCCTTGTATACAATGCTTTAAAAGCTGGTGTAGCCCCCGCGCTTGGCGATGACGAGGTCAAAGCGCTTGTGGCGAGCATCGACCGCAACAACATGGAGATTGAGAAGCTACGTGACTCCATCGCCAGAATATCCCGGGCGAAAAAACATTTCAGGGAGGAGGAGGTCTTTACCGGCGCCACCTTCACCCCCGGCGATGAGGTTGAGCTTGTAGACCCGAAGGTCGCTGATGAAGTGGGCGTTCCGCTTGAAGCGGAGCCGGTAAAGGAGCCTTCTCCCGTGAAGGAGGCTCAAGGCGAAGAGGAGCCTGCGAAGGAAGTTAAAAAAGCCGACACGCCCGCGCCGGAGGAGAACCCCCCTGTAAAAAAGGCCGCCTCCAAGAAGGCCCCTGCCAAGGAGAGCTCAAAGAAGGCATCCGAAAAGAAGCCCGCAGCGAAAAAGAAGACCTCCACAACAGCTGCCCGAAAAGCGGCAAAAAAAGCGCAGGAAGAGGCTCCTGAATAGAGGTCCACTTAACTGAACAGGCGGCGCCTTCACGGGCGCCGCTTTTTTTTCGCAAATTTTTATTGAGACACTATATCTAGTGGTGGTAGAGTTCCTGAGCACCATAAGTAGTGCGAAAACATCCGATAAAAATCCCGATTATGTTTTACAGGAGAGTTTAGATGGCTTCATTTTCCCGCGCGGCGCTTGAGGAAGTGCTGATGACACGGGCCATGCCCGATTTCAGCGACAACGCTAAAACAGTCCTTGAAAGGCGCTATCTCAAGAAAAATGAGAAGGGCGAAGTGCTTGAGACCCCTCAGGAGCTCCTTGCCCGTGTGGCGGCCACGATTGCGGAGGCGGACCTTAAGTATGACGAAGGGGCGGATGTAGCCAAAACCGCCGAGGCGTTCTATGACATGATGGCCAGCCGGGAATTTCTCCCCAATTCTCCGACGCTCATGAATGCAGGGCGAGATTTGGGCCAGCTCTCGGCCTGTTTCGTTTTGCCCGTGGGCGATTCGATGGAGTCCATCTTCGACGCGGTCAAGAATACGGCTCTGATACATAAATCCGGCGGCGGAACAGGCTTTTCCTTTTCATCGGTCCGCCCGAAAAACGATATCGTATGCTCGACAAACGGCGTCAGCTCCGGGCCGATCTCCTTTATGAAGGTCTTCGACACCGCTACCGAGATGATAAAACAGGGTGGCACCCGCCGTGGCGCCAACATGGGTATGCTCAGGGTGGATCACCCTGATATCGAGGAGTTTGTCGGCGTCAAGCAGGACAAGAGCCTGCTCACCAACTTCAATCTATCTGTGGCCCTCACCGATACCTTTATGGAGGCTGTAAACGCTGACGATTCCTACGCGCTTATAAGTCCGAGAAACGGTGAGGTCGTAAAAAAGCTAAACGCGCGAGACGTCTTCGACCAGCTTGTTCAGGCCGCCTGGGCATCCGGGGAGCCGGGGATAGTGTTCATCGACAGGATGAACCGTGACAACCCGACCCCCAACGTAGGCGAAATCGAAGCAACCAACCCCTGCGGGGAGCAGCCGCTTCTGCCATACGAGTCCTGCAACCTCGGCTCAATAAACCTCGCGCTGATGGAGAAAGATGGAGAGGTCGACTGGGCGCGGCTCGGCGACACCATCAAAAAAGCTGTTCACTTCCTTGATAACGTGGTCGATGTGAACCGGTACCCGCTCAAGCAGATTGAGGAGATGACCCTCTCCAATCGCAAGATCGGCATGGGTATCATGGGGTGGGCGGACCTTCTGTACAAACTGTGCATACCTTACGGCTCCGAGGAGTCCTTGAGGCTTGCCGAGAAGTTGATGAAGTTCGTGGACGATACGGCGCTCGAAGCCTCGCTTCAACTGGCTAAGGTCCGCGGCGCGTTTCCCAACTTCAAGGGGTCCGTTTATAACTCGAATGGCTCCAAAGAGGTGCGTAACGCAACCCGCACCACGATAGCGCCTACCGGCACCATATCAATCCTCGCGGGTTGCTCAAGCGGCATCGAGCCGCTCTTTAGCCTCGCTTTCATCAGGCGTGTCATGGACGGCACCGAGATGCTTGAGATAAATCCGGTCTTCGAGGATGCAGCGAAAGCCGGTGGCTTTTACAAAGCGGACCTGATGAACCGGCTTGCCAAGGGCGCGCATCTGGCTGACCTTGAGGGAGTCCCCGAAGAGGCGGTTACCCTCTTCGTCACCGCCCATGAGATTAACCCAGAGCAGCACATAAAGATGCAGGCGGCCTTCCAGGACCATACGAACAACGCCGTCTCCAAAACGGTAAACTTCCCCGAAACGGCAACCAGTGAGGAGGTCGCCGAGGTCTTTTGGCTCGCCTACAAGATGGGCTGCAAGGGCGTCACCATCTATCGGGACAAGAGCCGCGAGGGTCAGGTCTTGAATGTTGGAGAAGACAAAAAGCCTGCTGAGCAAGTACGCATAGAAGCGGCGAAGCCACAAAAGCGCGACCGTCCGGCGGTCCTCGTTGGAAAAACCTACCAGATGCGCACCGGCTGCGGACCACTCTATATAACCATAAATGAGGATAATGACGGGCTCTTCGAGGTCTTCACCACTATGGGTAAAGCGGGCGGCTGCGCCGCTAGCCAGTGCGAGGCGTTGGGCCGCCTGGTTTCCCTCTCCTGGAGGATGGGGGTCGATGTGGAGGCGGTGATTAAGAATCTGAGGGGGATAAGTTGTCACAAACCCTCCGGGTTCGGTGCTAACAGGGTTCTCTCCTGCGCTGACGCTCTGGCATCCGCCGTCCAGAGTCACTACAACCCCAATGCGCCAGTGAAAAACGGCCCCTCTCAGGTCGGCGCTTGCCCTGAATGCGGCGATGCCGTGGAGCACGAGGAGGGTTGCCTGCTCTGCCGCAGCTGTGGGTATTCAGAGTGCGGATGATGCTTTAAAATATCAGGTCTGCTTGCAACGGCGGGGTTATTTGTTTAACCTCGCCGTTTAGCGTTTAGGTAAAAATATTTAATTATTACGGGGGTGTTACATGTCAAAGAGAAGCATTCTTACAAGTATTGCGGCTACCATGGCCCTACTCTTCACAATCTCCTGTGCGCCGACAATGGAGGTGAAGAGAAGCGACTTCAGAGAGTATTTTCTCGAAGATTCGATCTATGTGGACTGCGACAAAGACCCCGCCGACCTGATCGGAACCTTTACCAAGAGGCTGGAGGCACGGGGAATCCCTGTAGTGGACAACGAATATGAAGCGGACTATCTCCTAAGGCTTAAGTACAAAGGAGAGGACACACTCTCCGTTTGGTCCTTTCAGCGCTTCCAGATAACCCTTACAGACCTTTACACGGATAAAATAGTATATTCGTCAAGCTTCACCTCAGAGACGCTGGACGCGGCGGGTATGCCGACAATTGAGGATATAGCCGACGAGCTGGCGGAAAACCTATCGGCCTCCGGTGAGAAAAACAGTGACAGGAGCGCGCCGCCTGAGCATTACGATATGGAAGAGCCCGTCTTGCGAGAGAAAATCGCCTCTAAAGGCGATAAGTTGGACAAGATTGAAGGGGTTTGGTACGACTCTAAAAATGTGTACAAAGTAGGCATTATCGAAAGCGATATACCGGGTGAATATATCGCCTTCATAATCGATACTGAAAAACGCGCCTGGAAGAAGGGCGATGTCATAGCACGCTTCAACAGAACCACCAACCGGAAAAAATACGCCACCAAATTTTACTACAAACCCGGCAAGAGGGTCGGCACCACAAGCGAATTTGATAACAGCCGCGTCCTCCACGTACCGCTGAAGCCCGGCAAGAAGGGGGGGCCGGAGGTTCAATTTCTGCGCCTTTATCCGGATGTAAAAGGCGGCTCCGGCACCACTGGTCAGGTGGGGGATGTGCTTGAAGAAGAGCTTCTGGATGAGTTAGACCAATCTCTCGCCCTCGATCGGAGCGCGCCCTCAAAGTACGATCCATTTATGGATGCCGTTGTGGTCTTGAAGAATGGAAGCGGGGTGGGGTCGGGCTTTTTTATATCGCCTGAGGGGTATCTGGTCACCAACGCGCATGTCGTCGAAGAGGCGCCAACGGTTACGGTAAAATACCGCAGCGGAAAGGTGACGATGGGGGAGGTTTTGGAATCCGATCCATCTCTTGACCTCGCCCTGGTCAAGGTCGACGAGCGCGTCGTTTCCTGGCTCAAGATATCGCCCGAAGGGGAGGGCGGCGCAGGAGACGCCGTTATCGCCATAGGCGCGCCTCAAGGCATCTCCTGGTCGGTATCCACGGGGACTATAACGGCGAGACGCGTGATGGTCGGGGAGAATGGTAAGAGGGTAGTGCAGACCGATGCGGCTATAAATCCAGGCAACTCCGGGGGGCCGCTAATTTCCACGGCTAGCGGGGTCGTTATCGGAGTTAATACTTTTGGCTACAGTAAGATGCTGTCCGAATCTCTTGGCTTTGCTGTCTCCTCTTCCGAGGTGTGGGAGCGGTTTGGCGGATATATAAAGGGGTATTACAAAAATTGACTTATCTGCCTGTAGAGCCGAAGCCGCCCGCGCCGCGATCACTCTCAGGCAACTTTTCCACCTCATCCCAAACAATTCTGGTGACCGGCGCAAGGAGCGCCTGGGCCACCCGTTCGCCCCGCCTTATCTTAAAGGGCTGTTTCCCGTGGTTTATCAAAAGTATCCTGATTTCACCTCGGTAGTCTGCGTCTATGGTGCCGGGGGTGTTGACGAGGGTGATGCCATGCTTTATGGCAAGGCCGCTCCTCGGCCGTACCTGAAGTTCGAACCCCTCGGGGATGGCCACGGTTAGCCCCGTGCCGACCGCGCCGCGTTCGCCGGGAGCGAGGGTCAGCTCCTCGACTGCTACCAGGTCCAGCCCGGCAGCGTGTGCCGTCTGGTAATCCGGGAGGGGGATTCCCTTGGCGCTCTCCAGCCTCTTAACTTCGACTTTTATATCCATGGCAGCTTCTCCATTGTAATTGTAATGAACCGTTATTCTGCCCCAATAGGCGTAGTCTTTAAACAAAAAAGGCCGCCCTCATTGGGCGGCCTCTTTAGCTATTTATCTGTCAGGCGCTACTCGTCGTCGAGTGTAGCCTTGCGGGAGAGCTTGATGCGGCCGTTGTTGTCGATGCTCAGCACCTTAACCTTGACGGTACCGCCCTCCGGCATGAACTTCTCTATATCGTTCCTGTCGATGCGCTCCTTGGCTATCTCGGAGATGTGAACGAGACCGTCCGTGCCTGGGAATATCTCTACGAAAGCGCCGAAATCCATGATCTTACGTACGGTGCCCTCATAGACCTTGCCGACCTCCGCTTCCTGTGTGAGGTCGCGGATCATCTTGATTGCGATTGCGGTCTTCTCACCGTCCGGGCTGCCGATGTGGATGGAGCCGTCGTCATTGATGTCGATGGTAGTACCGGAGACCTCGATGATTTTGCGGATGTTCTTGCCGCCTGGGCCGATGACATCCTTGATCTTCTCGGTGTTGACGGTGATTACGGTGATGCGCGGAGCATGGGGTGAGAGGTCGGCGCGGGGCGTCGATATCGCCTTCGCCATTTCTCCCAGGATGTGGAGACGGCCATTGCGGGCCTGCTCCAGAGCCTTCTTCATAATGTCGACGGTCAGCCCCTCAATCTTGATATCCATCTGGAGGGCGGTGATACCCTTCTCGGTGCCCGCTACCTTGAAGTCCATGTCGCCGAGGTGGTCCTCGTCGCCAAGTATGTCTGAGAGCACCGCGTAACGGTCCCCGTCGCTTATGAGGCCCATGGCGATGCCCGCAACCGGCGCGGATACGGGTATGCCCGCGTCCATCAGCGCCAACGAGCCGCCGCATACGCTCGCCATCGAGGAGGAGCCGTTGGACTCAAGTATCTCGGAGACGAGGCGGATGGTGTAGGGAAAATCCTCATGGTCCGGGAGGACCGGCTTCAGGGCACGCTCCGCGAGCGCGCCGTGACCGATCTCGCGGCGGCCGGGAGAGCGCAAAAAGCGAGCCTCGCCGACGGAGAAGGGGGGGAAGTTGTAGTGCAGGAGGAACTTCTTGTAGTAGCTCCCCTCGGGAACGTCAATGAGCTGCTCGTCGGAGGATGTGCCCAGGGTCGTAAGCACAAGCGCCTGGGTCTCTCCACGGGTGAAGAGCGCGGAGCCGTGTGTGCGGGGGAGAATCCCCACTTCGGCGGTGATGGGGCGGACGTCTTCAAGGCCGCGGCCATCGATACGCTTCGAGTCGTCGAGGATAAGATTTCGCACGTACTCCTTGGCTACCTTGCCGTAAGCTTCGGAGTAAGCGCCCTTGTTCTCCATCTGCTCCTCGGTAAGGGAGTCGTAGAAAGCCTGCTTCGCGGCCTTCGTCGCGTTTGAGCGCTCAATCTTGCCCGGTACGAGGTATGCTTCCTTGGAGTTGGCGTCAAAGAAGGTCTTAGCCGTTTCGAGAACCGAGGGGTCGATCTCTTCAGGCTCGACCACGCGCTTTTCTTTGCCGACCATCTTCTGAAGCTCGTTCTGGAGCTCGACGAGACGCTTTATCTCGACGTGTCCCGCTTCGATAGCGACCAGCATCTCGTCCTCGGTGAGCTCCTTTGCCCCGGACTCGACCATCGTCACCGCGTCAGCGGTACCCGCTATAAGCAGCTCCAGGGAGGACTCCTCCATACGGCTCTTGTCGGGATTTATGACGTACTCGCCGTCTATCATGCCTACCCGCACGGCCGCCATCGGGCCCAGGAAGGGGATGTCGGAGATGACGAGGGAGGCGGAGGCGCCGAGCATGCCGAGCATGTCGGGGTTGGTCTCGCCGTCATGGGAGAGGACGGTTATGATGACCTGCGTCTCGCAGCGGAACTCTTTGGGGAATAGTGGGCGTATCGGCCTGTCGGTGAGGCGGGCGATGAGGGTGTCGGCGTCCGGCGGACGACCCTCGCGCTTGAAAAAGCCGCCTGGAATCTTGCCGGCGGAGTAGCCTTTGGACTGGTAGGCGACGGTGAGGGGGAAGAAATCTATCCCCTCTTTTGCGGTATAATCGGCGACTGCCGTTACTAGCACAGCGCTCTCGCCTGAGGAGACGACTACCGCGCCGTGCGCCTGGCGGGCCATCTTCCCGGTTTCTATGGTGATCTCTTTGCCACCAATTTCAATATTTACGCTTTTAACATCAAACATTTTCGATTCTCCTGATTATGGCGCATCGCGTTGGTACACCTCCCCCGTCGGTTCCCGAAGAGGCGAAAAAAAGGATGCGCGGCTGCCCGATTATTACTTGCGGATGCCTGTGCGGGCGATGATTGAGCGGTACCTCTCGATATCGATCTTCTTGAGGTAGTCCAGCATACGTCGGCGCTGGCCGACGAGCTTAAGGAGGCCACGGCGGGAGGCGTGGTCCTTCTTGTGGGACTTGAAGTGCTCGGTGAGGTAGGTGATGCGCTCGGTGAGAAGCGCGATCTGCACCTCCGGAGAACCGGTGTCGTTGTCATGCAGCTTGTAGTCGTTGATGATCTGCTGCTTGGATTCATTAGTGAAAACCATTGGTTACTTCCTCCTGACTCTCTATTTATCTTCTCTTCTTTGGGTACGTTTTGGGGGCGGCGCGCGGCGCCAGCCTTAAAAGAATGGTCTTATTATCATATAACACGCAAAAGGTAAAGCGACGAAAAAGCTAAAAGTCATATAAATACTTTGCGTGGCTTAAACTTTCCGTCCTTGACCCTCGCTACTGCGAGGAGGTTTCCTTCGCGGTTAAAGAGGGCGTATCGGGAACCCTCCTCTGCTTGCCCGGGCGCGTCGATGGCGGCGCCGGTGGCGATCGCTTTAGCGTCATCTGAATCGATGGCAGTTGACGGCAGCATAGGCACCATTTTCTCAGGTGGTAATATGCCACCAACGGCACCATTTTCAAGGTCCTCGATTGTTACGGAATCATCAATGCCGAAGGGGCCGCAACTTGTTCGTCTAAGCTCCCATAGCGCCGCTTTTGTTCCAAGCTCTTCTCCAATGTCGCGGGCCAGGGAGCGTATATATGTGCCGCTGGAAACATTGGCCTCAAGCTCTATATAGGGTAGCGCTATCTTTTTAAGGCTGATTGAGTGGATGGTGACCCTGCGGGGCTCCGGCACCACCTCTTCTCCACGGCGCGCCCTCCTGTGGAGAGGGACGCCATCCTTCTTGATGGCGGAGTGTATGGGCGGAATCTGCTCTATCTCGCCGACAAACCCCTTTAGGGCCTCGTTAATGGCATCTTCGGTTACGATGCCGAAGGGAGCTTCCTCGGTAACAATGCCTTCACGGTCAAGGGTATCCGTGGCGACGCCAAGTTTTATCTTTGCGGTGTAGCACTTCGGCAGGCCGACGAGAAATTCCAGTAGGCGGGTGCCTCTGCCGAGCCCCACAAGCATTAGCCCGGAGGCGAGGGGGTCCAGCGTTCCCGCGTGGCCGGTCTTTTTTATGCCGAGGGCGCGGCCGGCGCGTCGTATTGCAGTGTGGGAGGTTAGCCCGACCGGCTTATCTAATAGGAGGAGCCCCCAGCGTTCTTCCGGCATCTAAGAAGCGGCCCTCTCCATTGCTTCGGTAAGTGCGTCGAGGAGGGTTGCCGTAGCTTCCTTCATGCTGCCAGAAATGGTTGCGCCAGCGGCTTTTTTATGTCCGCCGCCGCCAAGCTTTTTAGCTACTAGCGATAGGTCTACGTCTGTATTTGCCCGCAGGCTGACGCGGTATTTTCCATCGCCTTGCTCTTTAAGGAGTACCGCTACCTCAACGCCGCGAATGGAGCGCGGATAGCTTACGAAGTCATCGGAGTCCTCGGGTGAAGCGCCGGTTTTCTCAAGCATCTTCTTTGTTACCACACAGGTGGCGACCCTCCCGCCAAGTTCCAACTCCAGCGTTGAGAGAACTTCTCCAAGAAGGGCTACCCGCTCCCGGCGCTCATTCCCAAAGAGGTGTCTGTGAACCTCGGCGGGGTCAACGCCACGGTCCAGGAGGATCGAGGCGGACATGTGCGTCATTCGCGTAGTGTTTGAGTAGTTGAAGCCGCCGGTGTCGGTATGTATGGCGACGTATAGCGCGGTTGCTATAGCTGTCTCTATGTTGGCGGACATCTCTAGGAGTATCTCCAGGACCAGTTCGCCTGTCGCCGCGGCCTGGGTGTCAATCAATATCTTTCTGCCCACGCCGGCGGTGTTCGGGTGGTGGTCGATTGAGATGAAACGCTCCTCCGGTATGCCGCTGAGGTCAAAGCCGGTGCGTTCGCGCTCGGCGCAATCAAGCAGCAAAATGGTGTCGAATCCACGCGTAGAGGGCAGCTCGGTGACTATCTCTCCAGCCCCCACAAGCCACGATATCCGCTCGGGAACAACTGTGGCGTTGGCGGCTACAACGTTTTTTCCGAACTCCCTAAGCCCCATCGCCATCCCCAATGAGGAGCCAATGGCGTCGCCGTCCGGGTTTTCGTGCGAGAGGATTAATATGTTGGCGGCGCCTTCTAAATCTCGCGCCACTTCGGCTATTGTCCTCTTAATCGTCTTCATTGGAGGAGGTCCGGTTTATCAGGTCTTCTAGGCGCTGCCCGCGCTCGATTGATACGTCATATACGAACGTCAGATGGGGGACGACTTTGGTTGAAAGGATCTTGGCGAGCTCGCGACGGATGTATGGCTTCGCGGATTCAAGACCCTCGCGGGTGCCCTCCCGCACGGCATCGTCACCGAATACTGTGTAGAAAACCTTCGCATACCGCAGGTCGGAGGAGACCTCGGCTCCGGTCACGGTTGTAAAGCCGACCCTGGGGTCTTTTATATTGTACTGAATGATCCGCGCGGTCTCCTCCTTAAGCAGGTCGGAGACACGTTTGGCTCTCAACTTGGACAAATTTTGCCGCCTCGTCTTTAAATGTGGATTATCTCTATATCGGCGCGCCCGATTTCACAGAGGTTCAATGACTCTATGAAGTCGAGGGCCTTGTCCGCCACCGAGTTTGCATGGCGTGCGTCGTTTGATACTACGGCGCAGCCGACCTCGGCGCGTTGGAGGGCGTCGAGGCTGCCGACCTCGGCGACGGAGAGCTCAAATTTTGAACGCACCCGCGATATTACCCTTTTGACTACGGAGCGCTTCTCTTTAAGGCTCGCCGCGCCGTGGATGATCAGCTCGACCTTCAGCGTTGCTACTACCATATATCGCCCCTACAGCTTCTGGGCGATCTCCTCGATCTCGTAGAACTCGATCTCGTCGCCCTCTTTGAGGTCTTGGTAGTTGTGTATTGACAGGCCGCACTCAAGGCCCTCGCGGACCTCTTTTGCGTCGTCCTTAAAGCGCTTCAGGCTGGAGAGCTCACCCTCATATATTACCACGTTATCACGTATGAGGCGGAGCTTGGAGTTTCGCTTGACCAGCCCGTCGGTGACGTAGCAGCCGGCGATGACTCCGATCTTCGGTACGCGGAATATCTGGCGGACCTCAACTCTGCCCAGAGGCTTCTCCTGTAGCATCGGGGCGAGCAGGCCCTCCATTGCGCGCTTGACGTCCTCGGTTGCGTCGTAGATGACGTCGTAGAGCCTGACGTCGATGCCCGACTGCTCGGCTAGCGCCCGCGCCTTCGCTTCCGCGCGTACGTGGAAGCCGACGATGATCGCCTGTGAGGCTATCGCCAGATGGACATCTGACTCGGTGATGCCGCCTGCGCCTTTGTGGATGACGTTGACCTGTACCTCATTGGTGGTTAGCTTCTCGAGCGACTGCGCTACGGCCTCGACAGAGCCCTGCACGTCGCCCTTGACGATGAGGTTGAGGGTCTGGACGTCGCCCTCCAGCATCTGGTTGTGGAAATCGTCGAGGGATACCTTGCGCGCCTGCGCTCTTTCAGCTTCGCGCGACTTCTCTACCCGGCGGGAGGATATCTCCTTAGCCATGCGTTCAGTTTCGACAACCACGAAGTTGTCGCCCGCGCTGGGGACGCCGGAGAGGCCCGTGATCTCCACCGGCATGCCGGGGGTGATCTCTTTTTCCCTCTTGCCTTTGTCGTTGGTGAGGGCGCGTACACGGCCGTAGAAATCACCGGATAGAACTATGTCGCCCAGCTTAAGGGTGCCCTCCTGGACAAGAACCGTCGAGACCGGGCCGCGGCCACGGTCGAGTCTCGCCTCTACGACGATGCCGGCAGCCAGCTTGTTCGGGTTGGCTTTTAGCTCCAGGAGCTCGGCCTGTAGCGCCACCATCTCAAGCAGTTCCTCAATGCCGTTGCCCTTCTTCGCGGAGATCGGGATGCAGATGGTTTGTCCGCCCCACTCCTCCGGGATGAGGTTCTTCTCGGCAAGCTCTCGCATCACTTTGTCGGGGGTGGCGTCGGGCAGGTCCATCTTGTTTATTGCGACGATTATAGGTACCCCCGCGGCCTCGGCGTGGTTTATAGCCTCTACGGTTTGGGGCATGACGCCGTCATTTGCCGCGACAACCAGGATGACTATATCGGTGAGTTTGGCGCCGCGTGCGCGCATCTCGGTAAAAGCGGCATGGCCGGGGGTGTCGAGGAAAACCAGAGTGCCCCTGCTGGTCTCGACGCGGTACGCGCCGATGTGCTGGGTTATGCCCCCTGATTCGCCGTCAGCGACGCGGGTCTCTCGTATTGCGTCAAGCAGCGATGTTTTGCCGTGGTCGACGTGGCCCATTACGGTTATGACCGGCGGGCGCTCCTTTAAGTCTTCTGGCTTGTCCTCCGCGCGCTGGAGGAGATCCTCCTCTGCGAGGACGGTGTTCTCGATCTCGTAGCCGAACTCGTCCGCTACAAGCGTAGCGGTGTCAGCGTCGAGGGGCTGGTTTATCGTGGAGAGGATGCCAAGCCCCATGAGAGTCTTGATGACCTCCGTGGACTTGACGCCCATGCGCTTTGCCAAATCCGCGACGGTGATGATATCGCTGATTTTGATGCGGCGCTTAATAGCTTTGGGGGTGGTGATTTGGGTCTTCTTTGCCGTGCGCTTGTTTTCCCCCTTGTCTTCGCGGCGCCCCTTTCTCTTCTTTGCCTTGCGCTCGGCTTTACGCGCTTCGCGCTCTTTTTTGGAGACGGGATAGCCGGGTCCTGACTGGGGTTTTTCAAAGGATTGGCCTCGCTCCTCGGGCTGTATGAAGCGAACCACTTTCAGACCGAACTCCTTCTCTTCGTCGGAGTCACCTTCGGCGGCATCCTCCGCGGGTGCCTCCTCAGCCTTTTTGACGGGCTCTGCGGCAGCCTCTTTAGCCTTCTCGGTTTCAGGCTTAACTTCGGCGGCCGGCTCTTCTTTTGCGAGTTCAGGCGCGGAGCTCTCTTCAGCGGGAGCCGCTTCGGCATCGGCGGTTGTTTGAGCCGGGGAGGAATCCTCCGTCTCAAGGGGCGGCGCGGGCTCTTCCTCAACTGCTTCGGAGGCTTCCTCTTCAGCTTCGGGTTCCTCGGCGGTTTCCTGAAGAGTCGATTCTTCGGGAGCGTTCTCTCCGACGATCTCCTCCACAGTCTCAACGGCACCCTCCTCCTCGTCCTCCTCGACCTCTTTCTTCTTGCGTCGGCGGACCATCAGCTTGGGTGCTTCACCTTCGTCACTGCTGGACTTCTTCGGCTTTTTCTTGCCGAGGGTCTTGACGGCGCTTTCAATTTCGCCCTCATCGACCGGGGACATGTGGCTACGCACTTTGACACCCATATCTCTTAGAGTGTCAAGCAACTCCTCCACGTCCAGCTCATGCTGTTTTGCAGCCTCGAATACTCGAACCTTTGCCATTTACCTTGCCTTGCTCTCTTCTATTAAGACCACTTCATGGTCCATCTTAATTGCTCTTATATTATTCTTCTTCGGAGACGGTTTCAGGCTCAGCCGCCGTGTCTGCTTCAGCGGCTGTTTCATCCTGCGCTTTTTGCTCAGCCTCTTCGCCGCCGGTTGCAGCGATGAGCTCCTGCTCATAAAGCTCTTTTGCCGCCGCCTTCAGGGCTTTTACGCCATCCGCGTCTATATCTAAAAGTTCTATGAGAAGCTCTGGAGAAGCATCCTCGAAGTCGCCTAGGCTGTGGATGTCTATACGCGCAACCTTGGCAATCTTGAAGGGGTCCATGCCCGGCAAATCCATCATTTTGCGGCGTTGGGCCTCGCGCTTCTTAGACTCCTCCTCGCTTATGATATCAAGCTTCCACCCCATGAGGCGGGCCGCCAGTTTGACGTTCTGCCCTCGTCTCCCGATAGCGAGGCTTAGCTGGTCCTCAGGGACGATGATGGTCATGGCGTTTTGCTCTTCATCTATCATCGCGCGGGATATCTGCGCGGGGGAGAGCGCGTTGGCGCCGTAGGTGGCGGGAGATTCATCCCAGACAATAACGTCGATACGCTCGCCGCGAAGCTCCTGCATTACTCCGCGAACCCTGGAGCCGCGCATGCCGATGCAGGCGCCCTGTGGGTCTACGTCGCTGTCATGTGAGCGCACCGCTATTTTTGCGCGCTCGCCGGGCTCTCTGGCGCAGCCCATTATCTCAACGACCCCCTCGCGTATTTCGGGGACCTCTATCTCGAAGAGCTTCTTGACGAAGTCGGGGTGCGTCCGGGAGAGGACCAGCTGCGGGCCGCGCGATTCCTTCTGCACCTTTAAGAGCAGCGCCCTTATCCGATCACCCTGGCGGTAGTTCTCGGAGCGTATCTGCTCGCTGTAGGGGAGGGAGGCGTCCGTGCGGCCGAGGTTGACGATGATGTCGCCCTTTTCGATTCGCTGAACGATTCCGTTTATGACCTCTCCCTTACGGTCGATGAACTCGGTGTAAATTATGTCGCGCTCCGCCTCGCGCACCTTCTGGATAATTACCTGTTTGGCTACCTGCGCGGTTATGCGGCTCCAGTCGGAGGAGTCGACGGGGATGCCTAGCTCATCGCCGACCTCGCAGTCGGGGTCGTATTTTTCGCGCGCCTCGTCGAGACCGATCTGTGTGTAGGAGTCCTCAACCTCGTCCATGACCGTCATATACTCGTATATGTTGATGTTTCCGGTCGCCTCGTCAAAGTGGGCCTCCAGGTTTCTGTTGCCCATCTTTTTTCTCGCGGCGGTTACGAGGGCTTGCTCCAGCGCGTCGATGAGGACCTCTCTTTCGATCCCCTTCTCCCTTACGACCTGGTCGATTACGCGGTTCATGTCTACCATTTGTCTTCTCTCATTCTATTAGAACGTTGGCTAGACCTTTATCTCAGGGTCCAGCCGCGCCTCCAAAATCAAGTCCAGCGCCACGTTGATTTTCTCTCGGGGCTCTTCGGCGTCGAGGATTAAGGCGCCATCCTCATCTAGCCCCAGGTTGACGCCGCGAAACTTCTTGCGCGAGGAGAGCGGGTCTATGGGCTCCGACGTGCGGACCATTATGACCTGGCCTTTGAACCTCGTGAAATCTACCGGGCGCTTAAGCGGCCTCCTTATGCCGGGAGAGGAGACCTCAAGGGTGTAGCGCGAAGGTATGCGATCCGCCACCTCAAGGTGAGGGCTCACTTCGCGGGATACGCGGGCGCACTCATCCAGTGTTATTCCGCCCTCTTTGTCAAGCAAAAGGCGCAATATTTGTCTGCCGTGCTCGCTTGTCATTTCGACGTCAACGAGCTCAAAGCCGAAGTCTTCGACTACCGGCCTGACTATTGAATCAATTTCCCGGAGAATCTCCGTCAACTCAGGCTCCGAACATAAAAAAAAGTGGGCATCGACCCACCTTAGTCAGCGTAAGGATTTTGAGGAGATACCTTATAGCAGCAAGATCTGTTTTTGTAAAGTGTAAAGGAGCTTCAAAATCCCGCAAGGGGGAAGAGGAAGGCGACCAAAAGGGTGCCGCTTATGCAGATGCTCAAGTATAGCAAAAAGACCTTCGGGCGAAAGAGGGTTATGAAGACCGATATCGCGGGCAAGGCGGTTACCGGCCCGCCAATCAAAAGCGCCAGCGCGGTGGAGGAGTCAACCCCCTTGTCCATAAAGCCGAAGAGCATAGCGGTCGCGGTTATCTGAGTTATGTGAAGCGGCACAACCGCGAGGGTGAGGCCGATTACCGCAAGCGGGTTGCCGCTGGTAAGCAGCGCGTCTATCCAGTTATCGGGTATTACGTGTAGCGCCAGCACCTGAACAGCTACGCCCAGTAAGACGTATTTTCCAACCTTGACTCCGCCCTCCCACATCTTTGCCAGGTAGATTAGGACGGGGCCGCCGCCCTCCCGTTCGACGCGTTTAGAGAACATCTCATTGCAAAAGCAGCGGAGCACTTCGTCGGGGTAGTCGGGGTCGTGAAAGTCGCCTTTGGGGAGCTCTCTGCGAAAGAGGTTCAGTGCGTCAAATCCGCGCCGCTCCAGAATGTGGACAACGATTCCCGCAAAGACACCCAGAAACAGTGCTCCGGCGACTTCGGCGTTAGCCAGCGTGGCGCCCACGTTCTTGATTGCCAGGGAGTAGCCTGCGGGGCTCATCAGAGGCGAAGCGACCAGGAGGCTCATCGCCGGGGCCAGCGGCAAGCCGGAGAGTATTAGGCTTATGGTAAGCGGAAGTATTCCGCATGCGCAAAGGGGGCTTACTATTCCCAGGATGCTGGCGATTACGATTGCAAAGAGGCCGTAGCGAGTAAGCGCCTTTCTAATCTTCAGGTGCCATTTCTTGGTTCTTACCCACGCCTCTATTGCGACGCCGACGATGAAATAAGGGAAGATCTCCCAGAGCTCCGCCACTATCTCCGATGCGATATTTAAAAGCTGGTCCAAGATAGCTCCACAGCAATTGATTTGAGTTAAGCGAGGGCCATGATACCCGCCCTGATGCCATATGCAATACCAACTTGGACTATACCTTATTTTTTGTGGATTTGTTGCCTCATTGCGACTGAAGTGTTGATTTGGAGCCACAAATTAACGCTGTAAGGGTGGTTAAGGTTCTGTTCACTTCTTCGTAATATGCCCGTAAAGAAAGGTGAATCTCGCGCCTGCTTTCTTTTGCGCCCGGTTTGGCATGCGTATTGCTTGACTTTATCTGGAGTTTTTTCGCATCAATGTGCAGGGACTTAAAATGGAATTTCAAAAAACGGTAAAAAAGACGATAGGGATCACCGGCTTGGGGCTACACTCCGGCCATCAGGTGAACCTTAAGATAAAAGCCGCCGGTGCCGGTGAAGGGTACATTGTGCGCAGGGTCGACCTGAGCCCGGTAATTGATATACCCGTCAAGGTCGACAACATAGTCGACACCACGCTGGCTACCGTCGTAGGCACGGCGGACGCTTCCGTCTCCACCGTGGAGCACTGTTTTGCCGCGCTCCGCGCGCTGGGTGTCGATAACGCCATAGTAGAAGTAGACGGCCCCGAGTTCCCGATACTCGACGGCAGCGCCGCGCCCTACGTGGACGCAATCCTTGACGCCGGCTTTACCATCCAGCGCTCCGCGCGCCGATACCTTAAGGTTATAAAGCCAATACGAGTGAAGGATGGCGACAAGTTCTGCATCCTCCGTCCGGCAAGCGGCTTTAGCGTTACCTACTCGATTGACTTTGACGGCGCCTTCCCCGGCGCGCAGAACTTCTTCCTTGAGGTGACGGGAGAGTCTTTTGTTACGGAGCTTTCGCGCGCGCGCACCTTCGGCTTCATGTCCGATGTGGAAAAGCTGAAGTCCATGGGCAAGGCTCGCGGAGCCTCTCTTGAGAACGCCGTGGCTCTCCACGAGGGTAAAGTCCTGAACCCTGAAGGGCTCAGGATGAAGGGGGAGCTAGTACGCCATAAGATTCTTGATGCCGTGGGCGATATAGCTTTCGTGGGCCTCCCCATTGAAGGTCACCTGATAGTTCACAAGGGCGGGCATGAGATGCATCGCCGCCTGGTGGAAGCGTTGCTCTCACGTCCCGACGCATGGGTTGTAGTCAACTCGACCGACGAGAAGCATGTATTTTCGCCGCTTCCCCGTGATTTCGGGCAGGTGGCGGCGGCGCACGGCTAGCGTTAAAGCGGCGGGGCTTGCCAACGGCTCCTCCCTCCTCTAAAATGTGGCTTGGCATGGGCGGCAGTTTGCCGCCCATCTTTTCGTTTAGGGCCACATGAAAAAAACCTGCATATTTTTTGCGGTTTTCCTCCTTGCCTTTGCAGCCGCCGCGGCTTTTTCCGCGGATGAGGAGCGGGGCGGGGCGTATGTCGACGCGGTCACCCTTGCTCGCGCCGATGAGGGTGAGCTGCGGGTTTCCTTCCAAGTGCGCGATATCGGCGGCGAACGCCTCCACGATATCCTGGACAGCGGGCTGCCCGTGAAGTTCACCTACAGCGTGAGGCTTGTCCGGCTGGACAAGGCTATCTGGGAGGGCGACGCTGTAAGGCAGACCTTTGAGCGGGTGCTTGAAAAGGACAACCTAAAGAACCGCTTCATAACTACAATCGACGGCAAGAAGCTTGATTTTGCAGAGCTTTCCGAGGCTTTGAACGTCATGGGGACTGTAGATGATTTTACCGTATGCTCCCTCTCCATGCTCTCGCCTAAAGGGAAATATCAGACTGAAATTCAGCTGCGTTACGCGGAATTCAAGCTACCCTTCGCGCTGCACCGGCTCCTGCCCTTCCTCTCAAAGTGGGATGAGAAGACCCCCTGGAAGGTTGTAAAGGTCCCCAGGGAGCTCTACAGGTAAGCGATGGCAAAGAAAGTATCCGAGCGGCCGCCGCTGACCCTTCTTAAAAAAAGAATCCTATTCGGTTCTCTTATCATAAGCTGGCTGGTTTTAACTGCCCTTCAGTGGCGTATGTTCTCGACCGGCGCCGCTACTTCACCATTTGAGACGCTCGTAGCTTTCGGTCTCATAAATATAAACATCATTGCGCTCCTGCTTTTGCTCTTCCTCACCATGAGGAACCTTACCAAGCTCCTCTTCGAGCGAAAACATGGGATCTTGGGGGCGCGCCTCAAGACCAAGCTGGTCCTTGCATTTCTTGCCACCACAGTCATACCGACCCTTATCCTCTTTTTAGCCAGCGCCTCGTTCTTAGGGATGAGCGTCGACAGATGGTTTTCAACAAGGGTGGACCAGTCGCTTGAAAACGCGATTGAAGTTGCGCGCTCTTATTATGGCTCAGAGGAAAAACAAGTTGCGTGGGCCGGACGCGCGATGCGTGACTACCTTGAACGTCGCGCAGCCAACCCCCTTGAAGCGGAGGAGCTTGAGAAAGCGGTTCGCGCCGAGATGGAACCGCTTCAGATAGACGCCGTCCACCTTATCTATGAGGGTGGAGTATTGATGGATTTTATCCCGGAGGAGGGGCTGGCCCCGCCGCCGGTGGATGCCGATTCCCCCGAGGTGGCGGCCGCCTTTGCCGAGGGGGCGGAGACGACTATAGTACTCAAAGGCTCCGGGGGCGATTTCCTGCGTACCATAGTTCCGGTGCATGCCGGGGAACTTGTCGAGGGGGTGCTCCTTGCGGACCGCTACATCCCGGTTTGGACTATAAGGAGGCTGGAGGAGATTCGGAGCGGCTTTGAGGAGTACCGCCAGATGGAGCTCTTGCGGGAGCCGATAAAGGCCAGCTATATCTTCCCGCTCCTGCTCGTGTCGCTGCTCATTATGTTTGCCGCCATATGGTTCGGTTTCTACCTCGCAAGAACTATTACGGAGCCCATCGGCGCCCTTGCCGACGCGACGCACAGGGTAGCGGTGGGAGACCTGGATTTTCAGGTCGAGGTCAAGGCGGGGGATGAGATGTCCAAGCTCGTCGACTCCTTCAACATGATGACCCGTGACCTTCAAGAGAGCCGCCGTTCCGAGGAGACGGCCCAGGAGGACCTTAGAAAATCCAACGTCGAGCTTGAGGAGAGGCGTCTTTATATGGAGACCGTCCTCTCAAGGATTACCGCCGGTGTAATCGGTACTGATACCCTAGGCACGATTACCACGATAAATACGGCTGCTAAAAAGATGCTTGGGCTCTCGGGAGAGGTGGAGGGCAAGCCGTATAGTGAGCTTTTCCCCGACGAGCTCAAAAATCAGGTTGGCGAGATTATGGCGGAAAAACGCCATGAGCGCACCGATATTTTGCATCGTCACATACAGATATACACTGATGGAATGCAGCGTACGGTGATGGTCCATTTAACCACCCTGCGCGACGAGGCGGGTAAAGTTTCGGGCTTCGTTGTGGTTTTGAATGACCTTACAGACCTTGTCAAGGCACAGCGCGCCCAGGCTTGGAGGGAGGTCGCGCGGCGTGTTGCCCACGAAATAAAGAACCCGCTCACCCCGATTCAGCTCTCGGCGCAGCGTCTTAGGCGAAAATACCGGGACCTCTTGGAGGAGGCGGAGGGTGAGGTTCTGGATGAAGCGACCTCAACGATAGTTACCCAGGTCGAAGGGTTGAAATACATGGTCAATGAGTTCAGCCGCTTTGCCAAAATGCCTGATTCCCGTCCCGGTCCAGCGGATTTCAACGCAACCATTGATGAGGTCCTTGGCCTTTACAGGCCCTCTCACCCCGAGATATCTTTCGATGTGCGGCTTGGCAAGGGGATCCCCACGGTGGAGGTTGACGCCGAGCAGGTCAAGCGCGCTGTGGTAAACCTTTTGGACAACGCGATCTCCGCTATGGAGTCGGTGGACCACCGCCACATCGAGATAACGACTGAACACGACCCCAACAAGCAGGTGGTTAAGCTGGTCATCGCAGACTCCGGACCGGGCCTTTCGCGCACCGCGCGGGAAAAATTATTTGAGCCCTACTTCTCGACCAAGCGCTCCGGCACGGGCCTTGGGCTCGCAATAGTCAAATCCATTATGGCGGACCACCGGGGCTATGTGAGAGCGGTGGACAACATACCCCAGGGAACTCGTTTCATACTTGAATTCCCCCTTCCGGGAGCGGAAGCATGATGAAAAGAATACTTGTGGTAGATGATGAGGAGGCCATTCGCCAGTCGCTGGCTTCCGTTTTGCGGGATGAAAAATTCGAGGTCGCCCTCGCGGAGAGCGGCGAAGAGGGGCTAAAAATGGTCGAGGAGGAAGACCCGGACCTCGTCCTGCTTGATATCTGGCTGCCGGGTATCGACGGCCTTGAGACCTTGAAGGTTATAAAAGAACGCTTTCCCCTCCTCCCGGTCCTCATCATGAGCGGGCATGGCTCAATTGAGACTGCCGTGAAGGCCACGAAGCTAGGCGCTTACGATTTCATAGAGAAGCCGCTCAATCTGGACAAGGTATTTATCGACATTGAACACGCCCTACGTTCCTCCAGGCTCGCAGAGGAGAACATATTTCTTCGCGACAGGGTCAAGCGCGGGCACGAGATGGTCGGCAAATCGACGGCCTTTAAAGAGCTTCAGGAGCAGATAAGAATCATCGCGCCAACCAAAGCCTCCGTACTTATTACCGGCGAAAACGGTACGGGCAAGGAACTTGTGGCCCAGTACATCCATGGGATGAGCGAGCGCGCCGAGGGCCCATTCGTGGAGGTGAACTGCGCGGCTATTCCGGAGAACCTTATAGAGAGCGAGCTTTTCGGCCATGAAAAGGGCTCCTTCACCGGCGCGACGAGCAGGCGCCGCGGCAAGTTCGACTTGGCTGACAGGGGCACCCTCTTCCTGGATGAAATCGGAGACATGAGCCTTACCACACAGGCCAAGATACTCCGCGTGCTACAAGAGATGCGCTATGAGCGTGTGGGCGGATCACGCACCTACGAGGTGGATGTGCGAGTCATCGCCGCTACGAATAAAGACCTTGAAGTGGAGATAGGCGAGGGGCGCTTTAGGGAAGACCTCTACTTTCGCCTAAATGTTATCCCGGTCACCCTGGCGCCGCTTAGGGAGCGTCGGGAGGATATCCCCATCCTCGCCGAGTACTTCATCTCCTTCGCATCGGCGGAGTACGGCCGTGAATCGGCGGGCATCTCCGACGGAGCGCTAAAGCTCCTTACCGATTACAAATGGCCCGGCAACGTAAGGGAGCTTAAAAACATAGTGGAGCGGATGGTTATAATGAGCGGTGGCGCCAAAATAGATGTGGGGCACATCCCTCCCACCATATCGGGGGCAGCGGCAAAGCCCGGGCGGGTCAAAGTCGACAACACCGGCCTCTCCATGAAGGATGCGCGAAGAAATTTCGAGCGCGGCTATCTCCTCGCCCACCTTGAGGCTAATGAGTGGAATGTCTCCAAGACCGCGCAGGAGGTGGAGCTCGACCGCTCCAGTCTTTACAAGAAGATGAAGGAGTTGGAGATAGAGCCCCCCACCGAGGAACCCTAGTAAATTACTGTTATTTTAGGCCCTTTCGCAGATTTTTTTTATCCGCTTGAAGCCTCCCTTTGCAAAAAAATTGGAATTGAGAGAGAATCGCCTGCTCAAAGGAGGAATTTCATGAAAATGGATACAATTTCGGCAATTATCCTTGAGGCTGCGAAAAAGGCTAAACGCGACACCAAGGATGCCACCTCATCCCGCAAAGTGATGAGCTCAGGATGGCCGATCAAATGTACGATAGGCCCCGGCCTTGAGGGCGCAATAGCCTGCGACTCAAAGGTTGGTTACGTCAACGGCTCCAAGGGTGCGCTCATCTACAGAGGCTACGACATCCTGGATCTTTGTGTGCACTCCAATTACGAGGAGGTTTGTTACCTCCTTATCCATGGAGAGCTGCCCACGCAAGAGGAGTTCTCTGATTTCAACGAGAAGCTTAAGGACTACCGAAGCGTAAACTCCACGCTGAGAAAGCTTATGGGCTTCCCGGTTGAGGAGATGGGCGCGATGTCTGCCCTGAGACTCGGCACAAACTTCATGCGCCACGAGATGACTCAGCTCGACAAGCGCGGATTCAAGCCGAAAGGTGTAGCCACCATCAGCGCCGACGAGGACTCCATACCGATGGAGACGCCCCCGACGGGTGAAAAATCCGCGAAATATGAGTTCAAACGTCAAAAGCGCAGGAAACCATCATCCGATGAAGCGTCAGGAGTTGAGGCTTGCTACCATCTCATCGCCGGCGTCGCAACGATAGCAGCAGCGATCTCCAGACTTCAGCGTGGTCTGCTGCCCGTTGAGCCCGACCCGGAGCTTAGCCACTCCGCCAACCTCCTCTACATGATTAACGGCAAGCGCCCATCCTACGATGACGAGCGCATAATGGACGTTGCCCTTATCCTGCACGCCGACCACGGCATGAACGCCTCTACCTTCGCATCGATGGTGGTGGCGTCGACCCTCTCCGACTTCTATTTCTCGGTCGGGTCGGGCATCGCCGCTCTGAACGGTCCCTTGCACGGCGGCGCCAACGAGGAGGTTATAAGGGTGCTGGATAAGGTGATGGATTATGACGGTACACCGGAGCAGTGGGTCGCGGAGGAGCTCTCCAAAAAGGCTAAAATACCCGGCTTCGGACACCGTGTTTATAAGACTTACGACCCCCGCGCGAGGGTGTTGGGGCCGCTTGCGGAGCACCTGGTCAAGAGCCACCCGGATGAAAAGCCGATCTTCGCCGCCGCCAAGAGGGTTGAAAAGAAGGTCGTGGCGACCCTTGGCAAGGAGAAGAAGATATTCCCCAACGTCGACTACTACTCGGGCATAATCTACCGCTGCCTGGGCCTCGCCCCGGAGATGTACACGCCGATTTTCGCAGTAAGCCGCGTTGCGGGGTGGACGGCAAGGATGCTGGAGTACGGGGCAAACAACAGGATTTTCCGTCCGCGTGCCCGATACACCGGCCATTTCGACAGGGAGTATGAGCCCTTTAAGAAGCGCTCATAAAGATATACCGTTGCAAAATAAAAAGGCCGCTCAAGAAGAGAGCGGCCTTTTTTTATTCCGTATACGTCTCAAAACTATTTGGCGAATCTGGCGATAACGCTTACCCCGCCCTTAACCTTATCGCCCAACGCGACTGTAACCTCCGCCGATGCGGGAATTATAAGCTCCGTGCAGGAACCGAACTTTATCAGGCCAAAGCGCTCACCCTGCTTAAGGTTGTCTCCGACATTTGCGTTGGTGACGATGCGCCTCGCTATTAGCCCTGTAATCTGATGAACCAGGACCCTCCCGTAGGAGCCCTCGATACCTATGGTGGCGCGTTCGTTCTCATCGGAGGCGTGACTCTTGTATGCGGGGAGCATCTTGCCCGCCCGGTAGCTCTTATAGACAACCTTGCCGGCTGTAGGCGCCCGGTTTATGTGTACATTGAAGATTGAGAGGAATATGGAGATCTTCTTCGCGGGGCCGCCGATGAATTCATCATGGTCGATATCTTCTATCGCCTGCACTTTGCCGTCGGCGGGGGATACTGCGTGGCCCGCGCCCAGGGTTACCTTGCGGTAGGGGTCGCGGAAGAAAAAAGCGGTGAATAGCGTGAGTATTAAGAATACGTAAGGAGCTACGCACCAGCATAAAAGCCAGGTGACGACCGTAGCGCCGCCAAAGATCAACAGGTAGGGCCAGGCTTCACCCGCAAATAGAAACATTCTCTTTGCCACTCCATTACGCAACTTTTAGCCGCGTCCAATAAGTAAGGGGGTCTCTCCCTGCTACGTGGTGATCATACCACGAAGGAGAGTGGTTTACACTAAGGGGCGCCCAGAAGGCAAGTCGCGTTACGCAGCCTCCACGGATGAAAGATGACTTGATAGCCGCACCGATACCATATCCGTAACGCCCGGTTCCTCCATCGTCACCCCGTAGAGGTGGTTTGCGACCTCCATGGAGATCTTGTTGTGGGTAATCACGAGGAACTGAGTAGCCGTCGCCATCTCCGAGAGCATTTCAGTGAAGCGCTCGACGTTGGCGTCGTCAAGGGGCGCGTCTACCTCGTCAAGAATGCAGAAGGGGCTCGGCTTGACCAGGAAGAGGGAGAATATTATAGCCACTGCGGTCAGCGCCTTCTCTCCGCCGGATAGGAGACTTATATGCTGTGGTTTCTTGCCGGGCGGATGGACGATTACATCGATGCCCGTCTCAAGCATGTCTTCGGGGTCGGTGAGGAAGAGCTCCGCGGAGCCGCCCCTGAAGAGCCTTGGGAAGACAGCTTTAAACTGGGCGTTGACATCGTCGAAGGTCTGCTGAAAGCGTTCGCGGGAGATGCGGTTGATTCTGGATATCGCTCTCTTCAAAGACTCAAGAGATTCTTCGAGGTCGCCACGCTGCTCTTCGAGGAAGTCGAAGCGCTCTTTACGCTCCTCATATTCGGTGTCCGCGAGGAGGTTCAACTCTCCGAAGCTTGAGAGCTTCAAGGTTAGCGCCTCCACCTCTTCGCGGGTTTTTTTGCCGTCGTAATCATCGGGCAACGCTTCAGCGGTCAGCGACTCTAGTGGCGGGGCCTCTTCGGAGCCGACGCTCTCGGTGTAACGCTCTTGGAGCCTGTCGACCTTCATCTCCACATCTTTTTGAGCCAGTTGCGCCTCGGTAAGAGTCTCCTGAATCTTCTCCGCCCGGCGCCTTGCGTCCATCGCGGCTTTCTCCCTTTCTGATAGGGAGTCGCGGCTGCCCTCAAGCTCGGAGAGAAGATGCTCCGATTCCTCCTCCTTGCGGCCGAGCTCGACGACCAGAACCTCATGCTCCAGAGACAACTTCTCGCCCTCGGCAAGGCGGGCGGCATGCTCCCGCAAAAGTGACTCAGCCTCGTGCTTTAAACGTAGGCCGCGCTCGGCGTTGGCCTCGGTTGCAGCGGAGAGGGTGCGTATCTGTTCGCTTATCCCCTTGGCGCGCTGGCGATCGCCCTCAGATCGGACACGCGCCTCCGCTACCCGGGACTGCGCCTCGGAGAGCAATTCCTCGCGCTCTTCGCGCTCCTCTTCAAGGGTTTCCCGCCTGTCGTCAAACGCCTCTTTCGCGAGGATGAGAGCTCTCTTCTCCTCCTCAAAGCCGTTTAGCTCCCTCTTTAGGCGGGTGCTCTCGGCGGCTATGTCCTCCCGCTCGAACTCCAGCGAATCAAGGCGCTCCTGTAGACGTTCGCGCCGCTCCTCGAATTGCGCCATATCGCGGGACACGTGGGCGATTCTAAGCTCCTGCTGGTGCGCCTCGTTTTTTAGAAGCTCAAGGCGTCTTTCATGGTGGCGCAGATTATCCGACATCTCCTCAAG
>PKTU01000074.1 GCA_002869005.1 Deltaproteobacteria bacterium | reverse complement strand
GGAGTTCGAGCGGCTCGGCGGCAAGGAGCCGATAAAGGTCGACGTGAGGATAATAGCCGCCACCAACAGGAACCTCTCCGAGGAGGTCGCCAGGGGGCGCTTCAGGGAGGACCTTTTCTACCGCCTGAATGTGGTGCCGATAAAGCTGCCGCCCCTGAGGGAGCGCAAGGAGGATATCCCCCTTCTCGCCTACCATTTCCTTAAAAAGTTCTGTCAGGAAAACTCTCGCAAGGTTGATGGGTTTACACGCGATACAATGGCGAGGCTAGTAGATTATGATTGGCCCGGAAATGTGCGAGAGCTTGAGAACATGGTCGAGCGTATGGTCGTCCTCTCAAGGGGGAGCCAGCTTGCCGAAGAGGACCTGCCGGCTGAGATCACGGCGAACCATTACCCGCAGGCGGCGAAGGGCGCGGGGCTGGAGGAGATGATAAAGGGGCTCGCGGCATACCTCTTTAATGACCCGCCTGAGCGCGGAGTCTACCACGGTATCGTAGACCGGATTGAAGATATATTAATAGACGAGGCGCTGGCTAAGACCGGTAACGTCAGGCTGGCCGCCGCCCGCATTTTAGGTATAAACCGAAACACCCTGTACGCCAAGCTGGCGAAGAGAGATAAATGATATGGCGGTAACATTCACCCTTGAAAAAACCGACTCGTGGACAAAAGCGCGCGCCGGATACCTTAAAACGCCCCACGGCACCGTGCCGACCCCGCTCTTCATGCCCGTCGGAACGCAGGGAGCTCTAAAGACCCTACACCCGGACCATGCCGAAGCTGCGGGGGCCAAAATAGTCCTCGCGAATACCTACCACCTCTTCATTCAGCCGGGGACCAATATCGTCGCGCGCGCAGGTGGGCTGCACTCCTTCATGGGGTGGGATGGGCCGATACTAACCGATTCAGGCGGCTTTCAGGTATTCAGCCTCCCCGACCGGGAGATAACCGAGGAGGGTGTTACCTTCTCCTTTGAGAAAGAGGGCAAGCCCATCTTCATGGGTCCGGAAGAGTCCATAAGCGCCCAGAACGAGCTAGGCGCGGATATCATCATGGCTTTTGACGAGTGTATCCCATTTCCTGCTGAGTATGGCTATGCGGCGGAGTCGGTTGAGAGGACCTTGCGCTGGGCGGCGCGGTCTAAGAAGGCCCACAAAAGACCTGGCGAGCAGGGACTCTTCGGTATAGTGCAGGGGTCCGTATACCCGGACCTGAGGGAGCGGTGCGCCCGTGAACTGGTCAAGATGGATTTTCCGGGTTATGCAGTGGGCGGCGTCTCCGTGGGTGAGGGACACGACCTCATGCAGCGCGCGGTGGAGTACTCGGTGCCATTCTTGCCGGAGGACCGCGTGCGCTACCTTATGGGGGTGGGTCGGCCCGAAGATATCCTTGAGGCAATAACGCGCGGAATAGATATCTTCGACTGTATCATACCTACGCGCTTTGGCCGCGCGGGGGTCTTTTTCACCCCGACGGGGAAACTTCGCATACACAAAAAATCATATAGAAAAGACCGCTACCCCATCGACACCTCTTGCGAATGCCCCACCTGTAAGCGCTTTAGCAGGGCGTATCTGCACCACCTCTTCACCATCGACGAGCCCCTTGGCAAGACGCTCGGGACCATCCACAACATCCACTTTTACATGGATCTGGTTGCCCAGGCGCGCCTTGCCATCGTCGAGGATCGCTTTAAGCCCTTCAAGCGTAACTTCTACCAACGCTATCTCGGCGACTCCTCCGGTCCCAAGGGTTAGCGTGGCGTGATGTATATCGCTTAAGTCACTGGAATCATTGAAAACATAGCGGGCGCTATTTTTAGCGTCCGCTATTGAACAAAAATTGTGCAATGAAAGCGACTGCCGCTTATTTAACGGAGAGCGCGGGTTATCCACAGCGTCATCCACAGGGTTTTGCACAACCTCTCTACACCGCCTGTGGAGACGTTTCGGCATAGCCTCGAAAACTCTCGACAATACGCGCATTTCCAAAAACAGAGCTTTATACACTACCGTCTAGCAGTTATTGAGCTCTGCATAATTCAACTAGTGACATGCCGGTAAATGGGTTTCCTTTTTAGCTTCCAAACCCAAGCAAAAATAATTTTCTATAGACACCTTTCGATGCCTTCTATTGTTGCCCAGGGGAGCGCTGCTCCGGTAGACTCAAAGCATGAAGTTCATAATATCCTGCCTCGCATTCCTCCTTATCTTCACGACGACAACATCACTTGCCGGTGAATTCGGCTCCGCCAACACCACGCCGGATACCCCTGACGAGGCCCTTTTTTTAGAGGCGGCAGGCAGTGGTGATTTAACGGCGCTGAAGGGACTATTGGAGGGTGGCGGAGTTCCCGCGGACCTTATCAACTGGGAGATAGCTAAGCTTCTTCCATCCGAAGAAGCCGAGACCTATCTGGCTCGAATAATCGATGGTAAGGGTAATAGCCCCCTTCGTGCCGAAGCCCTTTCGCTATTGTCGAAGAGGCGCGAGGGGCAGGGACGCTGGAAGGACGCGTCGGCGCTGCTATTGCGCCTGTCGGAGCTTTTAACCGATGAGAAGGATTTATCCGGGGCGCTTTCAAGGCTCCTTGCAGCGCTGGACAAGGCTGGGGAAGCGGCCCGCGCTGAGGCGGTGGCTATAACCCTGTGGTCGGAATATGCCCACCTGCCTCAAGCCGACGAGGCGGAGAGATATCTCGCCCGAAAAACCGGAGACCCCTTCAAACCGGTACCCGGCGAGAAGATATTCATGCGCGGGAAGAAGCTCCTTGAGAAGGGGAGCCGCGCCGAAGCGGTTGAGCTCTTTACCAAACTGAGACCCCGCCTTCTTTATGGGACGAAATTTCTCCCTGAGCTGGACCTTGGCTTGGGTAAAGCCCTCTATCTTCTCCGGCGTTACGAGGAGGCTTTGTAGCCGCTGGGGCGCGCGGCGAAGGGAGCGTCAAAGGCCGATACCGAGTGGAACGCCCGCTTTTACCGCGCGCGCTCCCTCTTTGGCCTGAACCGTGGCGATGAGGGCGCCGCCGACCTCGTAAAGTTGGCAGACAAACACAGAAGCGCGGGGCAGGCTCCAATGTGGCTGTACCAAGCGTACAAAGTGTTTCTCGGCCGCAAGATGTATGACGAGTCCTCCCGCGCCAAAAAGAAGCTTATGAGCCGTTACCCAAACTCCTACGAGGCGGTTGACGTCCGCTGGGACGAGGGATGGCGGCTCTACCGTAATGGTGAGTTTCTGGAGGCGGGAAAGCTCTTGACCGACTCGGTGGCTAACGTCAGGGAGGGCTGGCAGCGGGCGCGCGCCCTTTACTGGGGGGCAAGGGCCCTTGCCGAAGGGGGCGAAAAAGAGCGTGCCGGAATAGTTTACGCGCTGCTCTTGGGCGAGGCTCCGCTTGGCTACTACGCTCGCCTTGCAAGAGCTGACCTGGATGGCGGCGACCCCTTCGCTTTTCGTGACGCCCGAACCTTTAAGGATGGGGCCGTCGTCGCGCCCGCTGAAAAGAAGAGAGTCCCGGCTGATGAAGCCGTATTTGCCCTGCCCGCCACCTATCTTCGACTGGGATATCCGGAGGCTGCCATAGCCGAGCTTGACAGGATTGGGCGGCGCGGCAAGGCTTCCGGTTGGCTCCGCTACTGGTCGGAGGATTTTCACGGAGCGGTGGAGGATGCCTCCTGTGCCTGGAATGATTGGCCCGGAGATACCGAGGGCGGGGTCGGCGACGCTTGCCTGCTCTCCTTTAACCCCGCGTTTCCGGCCTCGGTCGCGGCGGCGGCTAGGGCCACAGGGGTACACCAACATCTCCTCTTAGCCATAGCGCGCACGGAGAGCCACTTTGACGAAGACGCTTATTCCCTCTGGGAGGCCCGGGGGCTTATGCAGTTCATACCCCCAACGGCGTTGCGAATCGCCGGAGAGCTGGGTTTGGAGGAGTTCAGCCAGGATGACCTCTTTAAACCCGAAACGGCGCTCCTCCTCGGCGGCAGGTATCTGAGGAATCTGCTGGACAGGTTTGATGGAAACCTCGTCAGCGCCATCGCCTCTTACAACGGCGGTGAAGCCGCGGTATCCAAGTGGCGAAAGGCGCGCGCGGGAGTTGATGAGGCGGTCTTTGTGGAGTTGATCCCATACCGGGAGACACGAAGATACGTCAAGAAGGTTTTTACTGCGCTTGATGCCTATGGCAGGATGGACCCCGAGGGGCTTTTAAAATGAATCATTCCCCGCCTTGACACGTGTTTTTCTGGGGAGTAAAGTTCCACGGTTCACAATGCTGGGCGCTATCGCGCCCAATTCCAGCCGTGATTTTCGCCAACTTTTAATTTTTGTGGAGTGAGAGCGTGTTCGAGATAGTCTCCAAAGAGAAGTTCGGGCCAGCCGTCTTTCGGATGGATATAGCCGCCCCTGTTATCGCCAGGAAACATCAGGCGGGCAATTTCCTAATGTTGCGGATCAATGAAGAGGGAGAGCGTATCCCCCTCACCGTGGCCGACAAGGACGCCGAGAAGGGGACCGTT
>PKTU01000056.1 GCA_002869005.1 Deltaproteobacteria bacterium | reverse complement strand
TGCGACGATGGCGACGCGTTGAACTCACCCGGCCTCCCCGAGGTCTACGACCTACAGGACAACGACTGCGACGGTGCGGTAGATGAGGGCTTTTCGCCATGGTACATCGACGCGGACGGCGACGGTTACGGCGACCCCGGCATTGTCGTACATGAGACCGAAAGGCCGGAGGGATATGTTTCCGACAATACGGATTGCGATGACTCCGACGAGTACGTATATCCTGGTGCAGCCGAGATATGCGGAGACGGCAAGGATAATGGCTGCACCGGGGCGACAGGCGATCCGTATGTATGTTTGGTTGACTGCTATCGGGATGAGGACAACGACCGCTACTCTACCGGCGAAAGCTACACCAGCTACAGCTCCTGCATTAACGGCTTCACCCCGGCAGAAAATCTCTTAAGCACCGTCCTGTTTGATTGCAATGACGCCAATGGAGAGATAAACCCCGGCTCTCCGGAGGAGCCGAATGACGGCATCGATCAGGACTGTACAGGCTATGACAGCATAACCTGGTACAAGGATATAGACGGTGACTCCTATTCCGACGGCGTTATAACCTACGCTGAAGTTGGCCCGGAGGGTTATCGGCTGCCCAGCGAGCTCTCCGCCCTCTATGGAGATTGGGATGACGGCGATTTTACCGTACATCCGGGGGCGGTCGAGTATTGCGATGGTAAGGACAACGACCAAAACGGGCTTGTCGATGATTCGGCAATTTGCGACGGCGATACATTATCCGAGACGATAAATGGCGTCTCTTTTGAACTTGTTTACCTCTCCGAAGGGTTTTTTATGATGGGTGATGAGTTCGCGGACGGGATAACATCGGCGCTGCCGCTACACCCGGTAACCTTCTCCAGAGGCTATTACATCGGAAAGTATGAGGTAACCCAGCGCCAATGGCAGGCGATTATGGGCAGCAATCCTTCATATTTCACCTCCTCTCCGGATAACCCGGTGGAGCAGGTAAGTTGGGAAGAAATACATACTTTCCTGAATGATTTAAATACTGCCAATGGCAATGGCGGCTGCACAAAAGGCGATAGCGGCTGCTATTACCTGCCGACGGAAGCTCAGTGGGAGTATGCGGCGAAGGGAGGGCCGCCATCACTAGCTACCGCCACCAGATATTCCGGGTCACCCCTTATCGGCCCAGTCGGCTGGTATAGATTGAATAGCGGCAACGCGACGCACCAGGTAGGGCTGCTAATGCCAAATGAGCTCGGCCTCTTCGATATGACAGGAAACGTAATGGAGTTCGTCGAGGATTGGTATGGGAGCAATTATTACGCCAGCAGCCCTTTGGTAGACCCCGCGGGGCCTACGTCCGGCTACTACCGCGTAAGGCGTGGCGGGTCATTCTTTGAAAACGACTGGTACAATTTGCTGGTTTATAGAGGCGGGACGATACCTGATTATAGCGGAGCCAATTATCTTGGCTTCAGGCTGGCAAGGGAGCCTTGATTCCGTTAATGCGAAGGAGGAGGCCAGATGCCCCCGTGGTTGGCTATGTGTGTCGAGATGAAACGCCTGAGCCTTAGGGAGTCGAGGAGAGAGAGCTTTTCAAAGGCTACGCCGAAGTAGACGTCATCGCCTTTTATGTTGCAGTAAAGCGGCTGCGGTTTTGCATCGATGGTTCTGTTCCCGATCCGTATGGAAATATTCTCCATACGGCTGGTGTCAAAGAGGTCGTCGCCTCTCATTTTGCACCCGCCCACCGAAAGCTGACAGACCTCCATTTCTATAGAGCTGCCCTGCGAAAAGAAGGTCTTGGCGGGAAGATTTATCTCTATCCTCGGGTATCTACGTCGTTCCATTAATTATCCGAAAATAGCCAATTGGTAGAGCAATAAAAAGTATCATCGAAGTTACTCTTCGGCCGAACTGGATGATTGCTTTAGAGAAATGTCAATATTATCGGCGATGTATAAAATAGCTAGTTGCTTACTAGCTATTTTTTTCAAAGACAATTACCGCATTATTAATGAGAATAGGATTTTATCGGTTTTCCGTGGAGAGGAGAGGACCCTTCAATTCCCCGAAGAGCTCAAGCTGTTTATTTATAAACTTTTTGAGGTAGTAGCTTGCAATTGGCGAGAGCTTGGCAAAGGAGACGCCCCAAAAGACTTTGGACTCTCGAATTGTACAGTAAATTGGGTTCGCGACTGCGTTTATAGAGATTCCCTGGACCTTAAAGGTGAGGTTGTTAAGGCGGCTAGTATCAAACAGATCGTCGCTACTTAGAAGACATCCCCCCATTGACAGCTGTTTAACCTCAAGCGTGACGGTGTCATCCATGCCAAGGAGTGCGACTGCCTGCAAGTTAGTGGAAATTCTTGGAAACTTTCGTTGTGCCATATACCGTCCCGTTGCCGCCAAAAGTACACTTCCAATTCTTTACAGATACGGCAGGTGTTTTATATTACTTTAGGCATAAATAATACGTAAAACAATAAACGTAGCTTGAAATTCAGTTATCGCCATCCAAATCGATACATTGCGGCCAGGCATACCCCCACCTCCAGGGAAGCCCCGTGCAGGGGACCCCCCCGACCCTCACCGCCACGAACATCGCCTCGGCGGCGATGGAGAAGACCTCCTCAATACGCTCCACGGAAATATCGTAACGTGATGAAAGGGCAGGGGCCTCGCTCCGGCCAACCGACATCACGCAAGCCCTGAGCTCTCCATCTGCCAGGAGACGCCTCCGATAACCGTCATCGGTGCGCCCGGCCCAATAGAGCCTGTCGTGGGCGACGCAGCACTCCTCCCATGGAGGCTTCTCCCCTAATGTTTTTGCAAATGAGGGCAGATTCTCGGCAAGGGCCTCCCACCCCGCCGAGAGGCCGCCGCTGCAACCGTCGGAGGAGAATGCTACCTCCGGGTAGAGGGCCTCCTCCTGAATTTTAGCCAGGCGCTCCATGGCGATCTTCTCTACAGGCTCAAGCGATAATCCGCCGCCCTCCTCAGCGTAAGAGGTAGCAATAAATGATATCGAAAATAACAGTAATATAAGATATTTAAATATCAATATATAATGTCCTTATTTAATAGTTCATGGCCCACCTTAAAGAGCTCCCATCGCGATGAAGAGACCCCCTTGAAAGCCTCAAGAAACCTCTTTGCTTCGCGGCCCTCCCCGGTCACATCCCTTATGAAAATTGAAAGTACCATATCGGGATACAACCTCGCGGCTTCACCGTAAATCTCCGGATCCATCTCTCCGGAATCACCCACGAGTATGAATTTGCGAAGAGGGTAGCGTTCAAATAGTTTCTTTATTTCCCGCAGCTTGAAATCTTCAGGGTCATCGAAAAGTTTGGCTATGTGCAGTGGGTTAAACCTGATGGTTTTAAGGTAAAATGCTCCCACGGGGAAATCGTTGTCATTTATAAAATCATCAAGCGCCTGATAAAGTTGCCAGGGGCTTCCTGACAGATAGTGAAATGACGCCCCCTCACGCTTCCAGCCCTGGTAGAGGGCGCTCATGCCATCAACCGCTGAAAAGGGGCGGAAAAAAGTGTTTTTCATAAGCTCCGGTTTATTCGAAACGTTTGATATTTTAATTGTGTCGTCGATATCGCTTATAACCGAAACGCCATAGGCGGGTATGAGCGAGACAGTAGCTTTTGCGCCTTCGGAAGAGGCGGTTAGGATCGCCGCGCTCCCTGCCGATTTTACAGTGAGTTTGGCTTCGCCGAAGATATGCCCGTCTGGTGACGAGGGGCCGAGGCTGGTTGACACGCCGCCCACCTCTACGCTCACCTCCTTGCCGCGTTCATCATCCGCCATAAAGGGTCTAATTCGTTCCTCGAACAGTTGACGTTCGCTGGCGCTCCAACCCTCTCCGACTACCTCCTCGATGGAAGTTATCAGCGCTGCCCGTAACAACGAATCCTCTTCCAGTTCACCAACCCAACAGTGGATTGGTATAATCCACTCGTCGCCGCCCATGCTCCGGTAGCCTTGAGTTTTATAGAGGATTAGAGTTTCATCATCCTTTAAAGCTGATGACGAGGCTGGGGACGCACCTATAAGAAAGAGAAAGGCTGTGAGATATAATATAATTTTCGCGTTTATTTTATGAATAGCCATGCCCCTTTTGCTCTCCGCTTAAAGAGGAAAATAGATATCGAATGTTTCCGGGGGAGCATATGATGCGTCTATATTATAATGAACTTTGCCGTCGGACTTTAAAAATTAACACCCTTGCGGTATCGTTTCTCATCTTAAAGAGAAGCTCGTGGGCAAAAGGCACCCACGAAACAGAGGAGCTTTTACTATGAGAATCAAGTCTACACCCATTCTAGTTGCATTTTTAGCGCTCATCATGGCTGTCGGTTGTGCTTCCCAGCAGTCTCCCGATTATTACAGGAGAGGTCAGGCGCAGGGGATGCAGAAGGTCATCTACGGCACGGTCGTTGAGGTTCGAAACGTAATGATAGAGGGGACCAAGACCCCCGTGGGCACAGTAGTTGGCGGCATCGCCGGCGCTATAGTCGGCTCGACAATCGGCAGGGGCGCGGGGAGACAGCTTGCCACCGTAGCGGGCGCGACGGCCGGCGCGGTAGGAGGGTCTGTCGCCGAGGAGAAGATAACCCAGAAAGAGGGTGTGGAGCTAACGATAGATCTGGACAGAGGCGAAACTGTCGCCGTGGTTCAGGAGATATCGGTCGAGTTCTACCCCGGTGACAGGGTTCGCCTCGTAGAGGACAGAGACGGCACCACGAAAGCGATGCTCCTGGGTGACCGGGGCCTCTACCAGAACAACTCCGTCAGGCCGAGACCCGATCAGGAGTAAAAGCTCCGGCTGAAGATGAAAAGCCCTTGCAAATAGCGAGGGCTTTTTTTGCTGACCCATCGCGGTATAGCTTTTACAATACATTCTCGGCGCTTTTAGTTGATGCCAAAGGTCTCCTTTACCGTTCAAAAAAAGAGGGGTTAATGCTTAAGGGAAAACTTGAAGATAGCGGCGTCCTCGAAATCTTCAACTATATCCAGGCAAACAAAGCGGGCGGAGTTCTTGAAGTGCGGAGGGGCAGGCACCTTGCCACCTTTCTCTTTAAAGAGGGCCGCCTCCTTAACGCGACCTCCACCTCGGTAGATATTCGTCTTAGCGACATCCTCTACGCCGCCGGAAAGATAACGCCCTTTCAGATATCGAGGGCGATGGAGATCCATTTAAAGGAGGGCAGGGGGCGGAGGATAGGGACAATCCTCTACGAAGAGTGCGGAGTACCCTCCGCGGTGATTCAGGAAGCGCTTACATCTCTTTATACCACGATAGCCGAAGATGTTTTCAAATGGAAGAAGGGCGAGCTGACCTTCACGGGCGCAGAGAACCTGGAAGCGTACGCTCCTGACGGCGCGCTATTTCTGGAGTCCGGTGTCGACACCGGACAGCTGCTCTTCTTGATCGCCTCCAAGGGCGGCAAGTAAACGCTCCCTCTAATTTACGCTCATACTGAGAGCACCAAGGGTTGACCTCAAAAGCGGTGAGCACGATAATGCCTAGCGCTGTAGGGCTATCACCTGACGCCAATCTTTTTTTTAAAAATGGAGAAACGTTTTGCAAGAACTGCTTAGCGGAAATGAAGCTATCGCGCGGGGCGCCTGGGAGGCGGGGGTAACCGTCGCTACCGGCTATCCCGGCACTCCCTCCACCGAGATACTTGAGGCGGTGGTCGGGTATAAAGAAGATATCTATTGCGAGTGGTCGCCCAATGAGAAGGTCGCCCTTGAGGTTGCGGCGGGTGCCGCCATGGCGGGCGCTAGGGCCATAGTCACGATGAAGCATGTCGGCCTGAACGTCGCCGCAGACCCACTCATGACGCTCTCCTACCTGGGCGTAGAGGGCGGAATGGTAGTCTGCGTGGCTGACGATCCGGGTCAACACTCTTCGCAAAACGAGCAAGATACCCGCCAATACGCAAGACTCGGTAAAATTCCCGTATTCGAGCCGGCAGACTCTCAGGATGCGGTTGCGATGATGGCGGAGGCGATGGAGGTGTCAGAGCGTTACCGCACACCGGTTATTCTTCGCTCCACAACCCGGGTAAGCCACTCGCGCTCGATGGTGACCCTTGGGGAGCGCCGACAGCCCAACGAGGTCGGCTTTGAACGAAATCCGCCGCGCTGGGTGCCGCTGCCGCTTTGGGGCCGCAGGATGCGCGTTGAGGTCGAAGAGCGCCTATCGCTGCTCTCCGAGGCGGCATCCTCCTCCCCGTCGAATAGAGTTGAAATGCGGGACACCTCCCTCGGAATAGTAGCCGCCGGCATAGCGTATCAGTATGTGCGCGAGGTCTTTCCGGAAGCGTCCGTGCTTAAGATATCCTTCGGTTATCCCTTCCCGGACAAGCTATTTAAAGAGTTCGCGGCAAAGGTAGATAAACTGCTCATCGTCGAGGAGCTGGACAACATCCTGGAGGAGCACATAAAGGCACTTGGAATAAAGTGCGTTGGCAAAGAGGTAGTATCCCCAGTAGGCGAACTCTCCGTGGAGCGCCTTCGAGATACGAGAGCCAGACTCGAAGGCAAAGAGCTCCCCAAGCCGACACACCTTCCTGAAGAGGAGGGCCTCCCGGGCCGCCCCCCGGTTCTCTGCCCCGGCTGCCCCCACAGGGGCGTCTTCCACGCTCTGGGGAAACGCGACGTAATTGTTACAGGTGACATAGGCTGCTACAGCCTGGGAGTTTTCCCCCCGCTTAGCAGGACAGATACGATCCTCTGCATGGGCGGCGGCGTAACCGTAGCGCACGGCATGGACAAAGCGGGCGAGCGGCGAAAGCTGGTTGGCATAGTAGGCGACTCCACCTTCTTTCACTCCGGCATAACCGGCCTCCTTGACGTTGCCTACAACCGGGGCAAATCCACGATAATCGTGGTGGATAACCGGACCACGGCGATGACGGGCCACCAGGAGCACCCCGGCACCGGCATCACGCTCATGGGCGAACCTACGATAGAGGCCTCAATAGAGGAGTTCGGCCGCGCCTGCGGCATGAAGCGTATCGTCACGGTGAATCCCTACGATTTGCAGGAGACGATTCAGGCGGTCACCGCCGAGATTGATGCGGAGGAGCCTTCGCTCGTCATCTCCCGCGCCCCTTGCCCGCTCAAGGAGCGTAAGCCCCTCGGGCCGCGCAGGATAATAGATGAGGAGGTGTGCGTCACATGCGGCAAGTGCGTGAAGCTGGGTTGCCCTGCGATTGAGTCTTCTGAGGATCGGGTCAGGATAAATCCGCTGCTGTGCATTGGTTGCCGCCTCTGCGAGCAGGTGTGCCCCGTTGACGCCATCTCGAAGGAGGAGGAGTAAGATGAAGAGCGAAATTACAAGCGTCCTCCTCGTCGGTGTAGGCGGACAGGGCGTCCTTCTCGCAAGTGAGATTACCGCCCGCGCGGCGCTGGCGGCGGGCTACACTGTCAAGACCAACGAAGTCCACGGAATGGCGCAGCGCGGCGGCTCGGTAACCGCCCACGTTCGCTACGGCGAAGAGGTCTTCAGCCCTCTGGTGCCCATGGGAGAAGCCAGCGTCTTGGGTTCTCTGGAGGAGGTGGAGCCCATCCGCTACCACAACCTCTTAAAGCCGGGGGGCCTTGCAGTAGTTTCGGCACAGCGGATAATCCCCACCACCGTATCGACAGGGCAGGCGACATACCCCGCCGACGCCGAGGAACGCCTTAAGAGAGTCTTCCCCAACCTGGTCTACTTTGACGCGGTAAAGGAGGCCGGGGCGCTGGGGAACCCGCAAGCCGCCAACATGGTCATCCTCGGGGCAATGTCCACCGCCCTTGACCTTTCCGGCGACGCCTGGAGCGAATCCATAGCGGCTTGCGTAAAGCCCAAATTTCTCGAACTGAACTTGCGCGCCTTCTCGCGCGGGAGGGACCTTGTATGAGCGAATTTTTCAACCCCGATAAGGAGGCGATGAGCCAGGACCAAATCCGCGCCCTCCAGACCGAGAGGATGGCGGATCTCCTTAACCGCGCTTACCGGAATCCCGCCCACAAAGAACGCTTCGACAGGGTCGGCGCAAAACCCGGCGACTTCAAAACCCTTGAGGACCTTGCCGCATTCCCCACCATGTCCAAGGTGGACTTCCGCACACACTACCCGCTGGGTCTAAACCTTGCGCCACGCGCGGAGATAAGGGAGATGCACCAGTCCTCAGGCACCACCGGCACACCCGTCGTAATGCCATATACCGAGGCGGACCTCGCGCAGTGGGGCGAATGCATGGCGCGATGCTACAGAATGGCAGGGGCGAACCCCGGCGACGCGGTGCAGATTACCCCCTCCCTAGGCCTCTTCAACGGCGGCTTCGGTTTCTATCACGGGGCGCGGTCGATGGGGATGTTCATAATCCCGGCGAGCGCGGGCAACACCCCCCGTCAAGTGGCGCTCGCCCGCACCTTCGGCACCCGCGTACTGGGCGCGGTGGTCTCCTATGCAACCCGCATCATGGAGGTGCTCGAAGAGGAGGGGGGAGAGCTCCCCAACCTTGAAATAGGCATCTTCGGCGCGGAGGTTTTCGCTCCGTCGATGAAGGAGAAGATCAAGAAGGGGCTGGGCATAGAGGTCTACGATATCTACGGAATGACTGAAACCGGCGGCGTCGGCACCCTCGGCATGGACTGCTCCGCCCACGACGGCATACACCTCTGGGAGGACCACTATTATGTGGAGGTGCTGGACCGCGAGACAGGCAAACAGGTGCCCGACGGCGAAGAGGGTGAGCTAGTAGTCACCGCGCTTACACGCGAAGCGCTCCCCGTAATCCGCTTCCGCACCGGAGACCTTACAAGGGTCATATCCCGTGACAAATGTTCCTGCGGGCGCACCCACATAAGGCTTAACACAATAACGGGGCGCGTCGACGATATGCTAATCATAAAGGGTGTAAACTTCTTCCCCGGCCAGGTGGAGCAGGCGTTGATGGAGATACCCGGCGTATGCCCCCACTACCAGATAATCATCGAGGATGATGAAGGGGTGAAAGACGTACGCATCAACGTGGAAGCGGAAGAGGGTGTAACAGGCTTTACCGTCGAGAAAAAGCTAAAGGAGGTCCTCGGCTTCTCGCCCAAAGGCGACGTCTTCAAGCCCGGCGAACTGCCAAGGCAAGAGGGCAAAGCGCAAAGAGTCTTCTTCGAGGATAAAAAGAGATAGCAAAGGCCAGCTTAAGCCGTAACGCATCAATACGGAAAATTGATTAAGGGTGGGCAGTTGCCCACCCTTTTTTAGTGCAAAAGGGCCGGTAGCCATGTGGCGGTAGAGGGCACCGCCATGACAAGTGCTATGGCGAGGATAAACGCTACGAGGAAGTAGCTCACTCCCTTGAAAACCGTTGTAAGCGGCACTTCCGGCGCCATTCCTGCGACCACGAAGGTGTTGACTCCAACAGGTGGAGTGATCGCGCCCATGGTTGTTACAAGCGTTATGAGAACTGCGAACCAGAGCGGGTCGTAGCCCAGCTGGAGAGCTACCGGGAAGAAGATGGGGATCGTTATCATAAGGAGCCCCAGCGCGTCCATTATCGCCCCGCCTATAGCGTATATGGCGAGCATTAGCAGTAGCACGGCCACCTTTGGAATCGGCAGCGCTGCCGCCCACGTCGCCGTCTCGTAGGGTAGCCGTGTGACGGTAAGGAAGCGCCCGAAGATCACCGCGCCGGTGACTATCACGAGGATCATGCAGGAGGTTGACATGGTGTCGCGCAGCGCGGCCTTGAACTTCTCAAGGGTCATCTGCCTGCCGATTATCGCTATCAATAGCGCAAAGAACGCGCCCGCCGCGCCAGCCTCCGTCGGCGTGAACCACCCCATGTAGAGCCCCATCATTATCAAGGTGAAGAGCACAAGCATCTCGATGGAGCCGGAGAGCGAGCGTACCTTTTCGCGCCAGCTGGTTGCCGGCCCCCTGGGGCCGAGCTCCGGGTTCATCTTGCAGACGCCCCAGATTGAGGCCATGAAGAGGGCGGTGAGGATAAGGCCGGGAATAAGCGCCGCGAAGAAGAGCTCCGCTATCGACTCCCCCGTCGAGAGGCCGATTATTATCAGCACCACGCTTGGAGGGATAACGACCCCGAGGGTTGCGCCGCTGGCTACGGAGCCGGTGGATAGCTTATTCGAATAGCCGTATTTTTTCATCTCCGGCAACGCAACGGCGGACATTGTAGCGGCAGTCGCGGCATTTGAGCCGCAAATCGCCGCGAAACCGGCGCACGCTGCTACGGTAGCCATGGCAAGGCCGCCCCGGATGTGTCCAATCCACATGTACGCGGCTCTATAAAGCCTTTTGGATACACCCGCGTGAAAGCAGATGTTTCCCATAAGTATGAAGAAGGGTATTACGGTTAGGCTGTATTTTGTGAAGGTTGCCCATATTGAATTTGCGGTTACCGATACCGCGGCGGTGGGGTTGACCACCATCGCGAATCCGGCAAATCCCACGAGCGCCATTGCAAACCCTACCGGCACGCGCAAAAAGAAGATGACAACCATGAGCGCGGCTATTCCGAGGAGACCTATGGTCAATGGCTCCATCAGTTCACCTCTCTCATGGCTGCAAGGTCGTCGAGTGCATCGATAAAGAGGCTCAGGGTCAGGGAGAAAAAGCCAAGCGCCACGCAGAACGCAACCGGGTAGGTGACGAAGCGCAGCGTCTCGGAGACTTCCCCGGTTTCCCGGAGATTCAGGCCGAGGAGTGTCAGCTTATATGCGGTGAAGCCGAAAAAAGCGACGCAGAGGAGCTTGCCCGCGGCGTCGGCGACGCGCTGGGTCTTAGGCCCCATAAGGTCGAATAGGATGGTCACCGCGATGTGGCTTTTGCGCTCTTGCGAGTAGCCCAGCGCAAAGGCTGTTATTATCGCGCCGCCAAACCCCATGAGCTCAAAGGTTCCCTGAATAGGGTGCTGGAAGGGTCTTAGAAGCATGTTGGCGACTACGACCAGCATGGTCGCGATGACGACGCCTACGCCCAGCCAGAGGGTGAGGGTATTGAGAAGCCCCACTGCGCGGCGCAGCGGGGCTGTCAAAGTTATGTTAGCGCTTTCTTCGCTGCTATTTGGCATACTCTGCTTCGTATTTTTCTTTCAAAGACAAAAGGTCAGCCAAAAATTCCTTGGCTGGGAGGTCCTTCGCCGAAGTGCGCTCCAGCCAGGCATCGGTGATTGGCGACATCATATCGTGCCACTCTTTGTACTGGGTGGCGGTGAGGCTTATCACCTCAAGATTGTGATTCTCTTTGGACCAGGCTATGGACTCGTCACCGTGGTCGTCGACATATTTTCCGGTCCACATCGAGTGCTCTTTGGCTAAGCCGTCGAAGACCTTCTTTACATCGTCGGGCAGCGCGTTCCATTTATCCATATTCATGACGACGCCGAAGGCGGTAGTCTGAAAGTTGGTGTCGGTGACGAATTTACAGGTCTCTGCGAATTTGAAGTCTTTAAGGATATCGGTGGAGGAGAGAACACCCTTCACCACGCCCTTTTGAAGCGCATCGGGCGTCTCGCTCATGGGCATGGCGACCGGAATCGCGCCTAGAAGCTCAAGGGGCTTCACGCCTGCGCCGGTGGCTCTCAGCTCGTAGCCTTTAAGATCCTCAATTTTGCGGATGGGGTCCTTAGACATAATATCGGCGGGTGGAGCTGTGAAGAGGGCGAGCACCTTGACCTTCTTCAATGATTCCGGGTTGTACTTTACAAATAGGTCCCAGAGGACAGCGTTGGCTACCTTGGAGTTTGTAAAGCCGATGGGCAGGTCAACCCCTTCGAGTAGAGGGAAGCGGCCCGGCTGGTAAGGGAAGGCGAGGCAGCCGATATCCGCAATGCCGTCGATTACGCCGTCCATCATATTCTTCGCACCGAGGAGGGTGGAGCCAGGGAAGGTGTCCACTTTGACCTTGCCCTCCGTCGCGGCCTCCACCTTCTTCTTCCACTCCTCCATCTGCACGCAGGGGAAGGTCGGGGCAGGGGGGAAGTTGGCGTAGGTGAGGGTGGTGGCTCCAAAGGCGGCAGTAACAGAAGCGGCAATCGCCATAGCAAGTATGGAGATGGAGATGACAAGGCGTTTCATCGGGGACCTCCTTTTTGAAATAAACAGCGGTATTTTTTAACCGCTAAATTAATACCTCAGCGCAAGATAGCGCAAATTCCACTTTTTATTAAGGAAAAGATGCTCCTGGCCGTCTAATGCTTGATTTTTTCTAAATTAAACCTGCCGGCAGAGCACTTGAATCTGACGCTTTAGCGGACAGTCAATCATCCCTCTTATTTGATGCCGCGAGCACCCACCGCTGAACGGGAGCCACACCCTCCTCCTCAAAGTTTTTGGCGTAGCTTTCTATTATATTCCTTCTTTCAGGGTAGGGGAGGGTTGGAAGCAGCCCGGCGCTCATGGGTTCGAGTAGATAAAAGCCTCTGAAGAGAGGGGGCGTAAGCTCTATGGTGAATTCACGGAAGAGTGTTCCGGGGAAAAGTTCATCAACAAGAGGAGCGACCTTGCTCCAGGGAGAGAGGGCGTGGCGCCCCGCCTTGTACCCGCCTTGGGAGAGAATGTCGGGCAGCGGAATTCCGTTGGCTTCCACTCCTTCAAGGCTTGCGATATAAACCGAGCCGCCCTGCTTCAAGACCGATTTTGCCGAAGTAAGCGACCCCCTCGCGTCAGGCAACATGAATAGCACCGCATTATAAACCACGGCATCGAATTTACCGCCTAGAGCTTTCTCCTCAAAGTTGCAGCCATCGGCGCAGATCAGCGTATATTTGTCGCCAAAGCGACTCCTGGCTTCCTCAAGCATCCCTTCGGATATATCAAGCCCGACAACCTCTCCGTTGTCTCCTACCGCTTCCGCCAGCCCCTCAAGGGAGGCACCCGTGCCGCAGCCCACATCCAGAATCCTCCCTCCGGCGGGCGGCGGAGAGAGAGACAATAGCTCTCCAAGGAGCTTTTTGAAGAACTGGTGCTCCTCCTCGAAGAGGGCATAGCTCTTTGCGCCTCTAGTAAAATTGCCGCTGATTGTATCTCGTATCTTTTTATTGCGCGCCGCCTGTTCGTCTACCATATTAAAGCTCCCTCAAAGGTTGTTAGCTCTCTTTGAGGATACTATGACTGTGGATTGTCTTCACGAAAAAGAGAGGGGCGGAGCCAAACGGCCCCGCCCCAATATGTAAAGGCGTAAAAAGCAACTTTAATTTATTCGCAGTAATCCCACTCAAGGTCGACGGGATAGCCGTAGTAGATGTCGATGAAGTCCCAGTTGTCGCCGCCATCCTCAGAGTAGTAGAGCTCGTAAGGACAGGAGATGTCGCCGTAGGAGAGTTCAACCTCCACCCTGTCCATCCCTTCGCCGGAGAGGATCACAGAGCCGCCCCAGGGCTGGTAATCGTAATAATAATCAAGGTCGTAAATGTTGCCGTCAAACTCGTTGTTCGCGACGGTGACGCAGCCCACACCATCCACGCAAACCTTGCCTGAAATCTTCAGACCTTTATAGTTTGCAGGGTCCTCAGTGAGGCTCAAGCCAGCCCATAGCACACTGTAAAGGTCCTGTGTCTCAAGCGTGTCAGGAAGCTCTCCGGGGATTATGAGCTTCTGTGAAAAGGAAAGGTCGATGGTGTCTTTCTCGTAATAGCTCGTTTCCATCGAGGCATTCGCATTATCGTATACTTTGCCGCTGTAGCTCTCAACATAGCCGGTGTCGGAGTGGAGCATGTCGACAGGCCCTGGCGCGGCAGCCACGCGGTCCACATAGCCCCAATCGTCGGGGTAGAAGAATGTCAGGTTGCCGAAAACGTATTTTCTGCTGCCTGTAAAGCTTGTCTGATCTTCATTATATTTGAAGTAAAAAGAATAGCTTCCGTTTAAAATGGCGCCGTCCGTCGAGGGCAGCATATCATTGTTGTAGTAACAGTCGCCCCAATCGGAGTAATCGTTAAAGGTGAGGTTTAAAGTGATGTAGTCGCCATCCTCTTTCGTCTCATCGTCCCAAAAACTTTTCATGGACAAGGAGCCGACAACGGTACCGCCACATCCACCCGAAATGGATATGGATGAAGAGTCACTTATTGTGTTGAGTTTCTTTGCGCGGTCAAATGCAAAGTATTGCAATTCGTAGAGAAACTCCGGAAAAAATTCGTAATCAAAAGGGTCATAAGCGAGGGTCATTCCAGTGACGGTTGCCGCGCCTAGGTCACTAGCGTTACCTTCAGTGGAGAGTGCCGCTTTTGCCGTAGTTCCGGTGTAGTTGGTGGATACTCCGCCGTCGCTGCTGTCGGAGCACCCTATAAGGGCGAGAGGCACTACCAGTGCTGCCAGTAAAAATAACTTTCTCATAACCACCATCTCCTTTCCCCAAAGGGGTATAATCCTCTCCAAATAGAAGAGGTATACACAGCCGGAAGTTTTCCGGCTACAAACACGAAAATATAACAAAAAATCTACAAAAGACCTCATCTACAAGCTACACCTTGGCATATTAAAATCAAGGTGTGATCAATTAAAAAACTAGGGGTATACCCGATAAATACCCAAGCAACGCGGAGGTAATAATGCAGGAATTACTGGAGGAGTTGGAGGTTAAGGTGGCATTTCAAGATCAATTAATTGAAAAGCTACAAGAAGGTCTGCTTGAACAGGACAAACAGATACTGGCGCTGACTCGTGAGGTTGAGACAATGCGAGCCCAGGTCAATAACCTTATGGGCGCGCTTGGCGGCATCGAAGATGAATCTACACCGGAGCCGCCGCCACCTCATTACTGAACAGATTTGAAACAAAAGGGAAGTGTACTTAAACCGCGATTCCCTGCCAACTACAATCGCCTGGACCCATGTTCCCGACGCAGAGCAGTATTGACAAAAAGAGGCGGTTTTAAAACGCTTGCCAGCGACCTGCCCAGCTACTCCCCATCTACCATTATGACCGTTTCCATCATTAGGGTTTTATGGACCGGGCAACGGTTTGAGATGTCTATGAGACGCTTTCTCTGCTCTTCTCTAAGTGGACCGGTAAGTGTTATGCGGCCTTCTATAAGGTTTACCCTCGCGTTGTCGTCGTTCTCGCAGCCCGCGCAGTCTTCGGCGTGTACGTGAGCCTGAGTCAACTCCACCTTTATGCTTTCCAGAGGCCAGCCTTTCTTTTTGGCGTACATCTTCACCGTCATGGCTTTGCAGGAGGCGAGCGCTGAGAGGAGCAGTTCATAGGGGTCGGGTCCGGAGCCTTCGCCGACTGGGGCGGGTTCGTCGGAGAGCCAGCTTAGTTCTCCATTTGTTATCTCTACTTTATAGCCTTCGCTCAGCTTCGCGGTGACCATTTTTATCGCCTTTCTTTAGAGGGGGTTGATTTTAGTCCGGGAGACCATGGCTTCATTTTTCGGCGGCATCTCCTTGAATGCCATTAGTATCCCCGTGAGGATGAAGGTTGCGCCAATCGCGGTCATCGCCGTCGGCGCTTCGCCAAGTATCGCCCACGCAAGGAGCGATGCCCCTACGGCTTCGCCAAGTATAGCTACCGCTACGGTTGGGGCGGGGAGGTGCGCCAATGACCAGTTTATCACTGTATGCCCGATGAGCTGCGGCACCAGCGCCAGCAGGATAAGGTATGTCATCGTCTCGGCTGGGTAGACCTTTATCGGATAGCCCATGAGGAGCATCGCCGCTATGAGGAATATCGCGCCCGCTCCGTAGCACCATGCGACGTAGGTGTTTGTGGGCAGGGTGCGCCTGGCTACGCGCCCGGTGATGAGATACGCTGAGGCGCCAAGCGCGCCGCCGAGGGCGAGGATATCTCCAAGTAGCGGGTCCGCGCCGGAGGCGAAGTCGCCCCAGCTTATGGTAAGCGCGCCGAGTATGCCAATGGTTACTCCAATGATGGTGCCCCTGCCGCTGCGCTCCTTAAGCAAGATCCATGAGAGCAGGGTGACGAAGAGGGGGTTCATCGTTACCAGCACCACCGAGGAGGCCACTGAGGTGTAGGCGAGGCTCGTTATCCACAGGGCGAAGTGAAGCGCCAGAAAGAAGCCCGAGAGCAGCGACCAGCCCAACTCTTTTATCTTCGGCAGCCTCCTTTGGCGAAGGAGCTCGATTGGTAGGAGGAGGAGGGCGGCGATGCCGAGCCTGTAAGCGGCGATTACGATGGACGGTGCTTCGCATTTTCTTATCAGTATGGCGGCGGTGGATATCGCCCCGATACCTATGATGAGCGCGAGGCGGCTGACCACTTGATTGTCTGCTGGTAAGGCTCCTTTGGATGACATATTACTGCCTCTCTCTCCCTCGTTGCCGGTCGGCGATAATTATAGCGCCAAGAGCTCTTGCTTTGCCAACCCCGACGATTGACGGCGACACGTTTCTCTGGTAGTTTCCAGCCTTTGCTGCATGTTTGGTTTCGTCAAACCACTTTACTTGCTTCTGTTGAAAGGAGCCTGTCCATGAAGAAGATTCTGGGAGTTTTGCTTGCTTTGTCACTAGCCTCCGCGGTTTTCGCCGCAGAGACCGTCCGTATCGGCCTCATGGCCCCCCTTACCGGCCCCTGGGCAAGCGAGGGTCAGGAGATGAAGCAGATTGTCGAGCTTTTAGCCGATCAGCTTAATGCCAAGGGCGGCACCCAGTTCGAGATCGTAGCCGAGGATGATGCAGGTGACCCGCGCACCGCGAGCCTCGCCGCGCAGCGCCTCTCCACCAAGAACGTAGTCGCCGTCGTCGGCACCTACGGCTCCTCAATCACCGAGGCGAGCCAGTCCATCTACGACGAGTCCGAGATTATCCAGATAGCCACCGGCTCAACCGCCGTGCGCCTGACGGAGAAGGGCCTGAACTTCTTCTTCCGCACCTGCCCGCGCGACGATGAGCAGGGCCGTGTAGCCGCCAAGACGATCATGTCAAACGGCTGGAAGAAGGTCGCAATACTCCACGACAACACCAGCTACGCCAAGGGTCTGGCCGAAGAGGCGGAAGGACTCCTTAAGAAAGAGGGCGTAGAGGTCGTCTTCTTCGATGCGCTTACACCGGGCGAACGCGACTACGCCGCCATAATCACCAAGATGAAGTCCGCTGGCCCTGACGGCGTCTTCTTCACCGGTTACTACCCTGAAGCCGGCCTCATCCTCCGTCAGAAGATGGATATGGGCTGGAGCGTTCCCTTCCTCGGCGGCGACGCCACCAACAACCCCGACCTCGTGAAGATCGCCGGTGAGAAGGCTGCCGACGGGTACATGTTACTCTCTCCGCCGGTGCCCCAGGACCTAACCACCGAGGCGGCGACCTCTTTCATAAATGCTTACAAGGCCAAATACAACGCAGAGCCCGGCTCCATCTGGGCGGTTCTCGCGGGTGACGCCTTTCTGGTGGCCGCAGCTGGCGTAGACGGCTCCGGCTCCACCGATACCACCAAGGTGGCCGATTACCTCAAAAGCGGCATGAAAGACTTCCCCGCGCTTACGGGGTCCATCAACTTCGACAAGAAGGGCGACCGCATCGGCGACCTCTACAAGGTCTACAAGGTCGACGGCGCCGGCAAGTTCATAATGCAGTAATGTCATAATGGCGAGGGGCGGCTCAACAGGGGCCGCCCCTTTTTGCCGTACCGCTTCAAGGAAGGTCTCTCTCACCAGATGGAAGAATTCGTCCAACAGCTGACCAATGGCCTCGCCGTGGGGAGCATCTACGCGCTCATCGCCCTCGGCTATACGATGGTCTACGGGGTGCTGAAGCTAATCAACTTCGCCCACGGCGACCTCTTTACCCTTGGCGCTTATCTTGGCCTGACGCTCCTTACGTCATTCTCTCTTCAGGACAAGATGGGCCCGCTCGCTGCGGTCGGCCTCCTCGCCATCATGGTGATGGGGCTGGTGGCGCTTATAGGCGCGCTGCTTGACCGGGTCGCGTATAAGCCCTTGAGGGAGTCGCCCCGCCTCTCAGCGGTGGTCTCGGCCTTAGGCGCTTCGATATTTCTCCAGAATACGGTGATGCTGATATACGGCGCGCGTTTTCGCGTCTACCCGCAGGACATATTGCCCCGTACGGTGATTGACTTCTTCGGGATGCCTATTCCGCTCATGCGTATACTCATCCTTCTCGTATCCCTTGCGATGATGGTTGCCCTTTACACATTCATACAGAAGACCCGCATCGGCACCGCAATCCGCGCCGCGGCGATTGACCAGGGCGCGGCAAGGCTCATGGGCATCAACGTGGACCGTGTAATACTGATAGTATTCATGGTCGGTCCCGCGCTAGGCGGCGCGGCGGGCCTGATGGTAGGGCTCTACTACGGGCAGATAAACTTCACGATGGGGTGGGTCTACGGCTTAAAAGCCTTCACCGCAGCCATATTGGGGGGCATAGGCAACATCCCCGGCGCCATGCTCGGCGGGCTCCTCCTCGGAGTCATGGAAGCGCTGGGCGCGGCTTATATATCCATCGCGTGGAAGGACGCCATCGCCTTTCTGGTGCTCATACTCATCCTCATCGTGCGTCCCAAAGGCATCCTCGGCGAGCGCGTGGCGGAGAAGATATGATGACGAGAAAGAGGGGTTTAGCCGTTATCGGCATCATATTATTCGCGACTTTTCCGCTATGGATGAAGTACGTAAGGCCCGACGACGCACGCTACTGGGTGGATGTAATAAACAACGTCGGCCTCTACGCCATCCTCGCCCTATCACTAACCGTGATACTGTGCGATGCCGGTATGTACAACATGGGGCACGCGGCCTTTTACGCCGTGGGCGCGTACACGGGCGCGATACTAAACACGCAGCTTGGCGTTCCGATCCTCTTGGCTCTGCCAGTAGCGGGTATCACTGCGGGGATATTCTCCGCAATAATCGCCAGACCGGTTATACACCTTCGCGGCGACTATCTTCTCATAGTAACCGTCGGAGTAGGGGAGATACTGAGGATAGCCCTGATAAACGACGTGTTCGGCATAACCGGAGGCCCCAACGGAATCTTCGGCATCGCAAGGCCGGAACTCTTCGGCTTCAAAATCAAGCGGCCCGACCACTTCTTCTACCTTATATGGGGCTTCGCCGCGCTAACATTGTTTTTATTCAACAGACTTAAGCAGAGCCGCTTCGGCCGCGCCCTCGATTACCTTCGTGAGGACGCCGTTGCGGCCGAGGGAAGCGGCATCAACACCGACCGCTACCGCCTCCTGGCTTTCCTCCTTGGCGCGACCTGGGCCGGAATGACAGGCTCTCTCTTCGCGGCCAAGATGACGATCATAAGCCCGGAGTCCTTCTCCTTCTGGGAATCGGTGGTCATCTTCATGATCGTGATTCTTGGCGGTTCAGGCAATATGGCCGGTGTCCTGCTGGGAACATTTATAGTTATAGCATTACCTGAAGTATTCAGAGATTTTGCCAGTGCACGTATGCTGATATTTGGTCTCGCAATGATGGTTATGATGGTCTTCAGGACGCAGGGGCTGCTCCCGCCTAAGCCTAGAAAGTTCATCCTCCCCAAATTGGCAGAGGAGGGTGATTGATGGCGATACTCGAACTGAACGGCGTAACAAAAACCTTCGGCGGCCTCACCGCCGTGGGGGATGTATCCTTCAAAGTAGATGAGGGGAGCGTAGTCGGCCTCATAGGCCCCAACGGCGCGGGCAAGACCACCGTCTTCAACCTAATCACCGGAAACTACGTACCAAACGCGGGCTCCATACTCTTTGAGGGACGCGAGCTCTCAGGCATGGCGACGAACAAGATAGTCTCCTCCGGCATCGCCCGCACCTTCCAGACAATTCGCCTCTTTCAGAAGATGAGCGTGGTGGAAAACGTGCTGGCCGGGTGCCACTGCCGCATGAAGGCGGGAATATTCTCAGCGATGCTCAGAACGCCATCTCAGCGGCGTGAGGAGCTTGAAGCGCTACAGCTCGCCATGCGGGAGCTCTCCTTTGTCGGGTTGGCTCACCAGGCTGAAAACCTCGCCGCAAACCTGTCCTACGGTAACCAGCGCCTCCTTGAGATAGCGCGAGCGTTGGCAACAGGGCCGAAGCTGCTCATCCTCGACGAGCCGGCCGGGGGTATGAATCCGCAGGAGACCGACCAACTGGTTGCGCTCATCGGAAGATTAAAAGAGCGCGGAATAACGGTGCTGCTCATCGAGCATGATATGAGCCTCGTCATGCGCGCCTGTGAGGAGCTTGTAGTTCTCGAATACGGCATAAAGATCGCCGAGGGCAAGCCCGACGCGGTAAAAGCCGACCCACGCGTCATTGAAGCGTACCTCGGAACGGACTAGCAGGATGCGACTAGAGATAAAAGACCTCCACGTAAAGTACGGCAACGTCGAAGTCCTCCACGGGATCAACCTCACCGTCGAGGAGGGGGAGATCGTCACTATTTTAGGAGCAAACGGAGCGGGAAAATCCACAACCCTCATGTCGATCTCCGGCCTCGTCAAGCCCTCCTCCGGCAAGATAGTCTTCGGTGGCGAGGATATAACAAAGTTGAAGTCTCATAAGATTGTGGAGCGTGGAGTTGCTCAATCCCCCGAGGGGCGGCGCGTCTTCGGCACGCTCACCGTGGATGAAAATCTCCTGCTTGGAGGCTTCACCAACTTCGATGCCGACCACAAAGCCAAGACCCGGGAGTGGATTTACCAACTCTTTCCGATATTGAAAGAGCGCGCCTCGCAGCTTGCCGGGACCCTCTCCGGCGGCGAGCAGCAGATGCTTGCGATTGCCCGCGCGCTGATGGCGAGACCCAGGATCCTGCTCCTCGACGAGCCAAGCCTTGGGCTTGCGCCGATACTTGTAAAGACCATCTTCGAGACCATTCGCGAAATAAACGAGCGCGGGGTAACTGTGGTATTAGTGGAGCAGAATGCCCGCGCGGCGCTAAGGCTTGCTCACCGCGGCTATGTTCTTGAGGTCGGCAAAATCGTTCTTGAGGATTCGGCTGAGACACTGCTGGCAAACCCCAAGGTTCAAAACGCCTACCTCGGCGGAGGTTGAACGCAGTGAACGCCGATGGCTCCAGGGTGCGGGAGATTATCATCTCCACCATCGAGAAGGCGGTTGAGTCATCCCTGGATGAGACGACTTACAGGAAGCCCCTCGTGGGTTTCGCCTCGGCCTCAGACCCTCTATGGGAAAGGCTGCCCCTTGAGGTGGAGCCAACCCATTTGATGCCCCGAGACCTTCTTCCCGGCGCGAAGAGCGCTGTGGCTTTCTTTATTCCCTTCTCCAGAGAGGTCGTGAAAGCCAACAGGGCTGGAGATGACATGGCCCCCTCCTGGGCCAAGGGATACATCGAGCTAAACAACCTAATCAACTCCATTAGCGCCGAAGTTGCTCAAACGCTTAGGCCGCTAAAGGTGAATTGCGCCGCTCAACCCTCCACTCACAACTGGGATCCGGTCACTTTGGCCTCGCGGTGGTCGCACCGTTCGGTGGCATACATATGCGGGCTGGGCTCCTTCGGGCTCAACAGGCTCCTCATAACCGATTCGGGTTCAGCCGGGCGTTGCGGCAGCTTTGTCATTGACGCAGAGGTCGAGCCGACCTCCCGGGAAGAGAGAGAGCGGTGCCTGTATATGAGGGATGGCAGTTGCAAGATTTGCGTAAAAACTTGCCCCGTTGGGGCGTTGACAATCACGGGTGAGGGGAGGAGTGCCGATATAGATAAACACGGCAAGTGTTACCCGCGTCTCTTATCCAACGAAGAGTGGAGCGGAGCCGACGCCTGCGGTAAATGTATCTGCCGAGGCCCCTGCGCTACAAAAAGCGCATAATCCTACCTTTTACAAGGGCGAGTTCCTGGTATAAAATCTAAATACACTTAAACCTGATTGAGGGGACCATGAAAATCAAAGCTTTCTTACTCTCCATACTCCTAGCGGCGTCATTCTTCGTAGCGCCGACGGCATCCTACGCCCTTGAAGATTATTGGAATGTAAGCATTCTCCTTGGCTCAAAGGAGATGGATGATTCCGACTGGGCTCCCCTTGAGTCCCACGGAGTCTTCGGCCTGATGACAGACTACAAGGGCGCAGGCTGGCCCATCTCGATGGCTATGGACATCTATGTAACATCAAGCGAGGAGAAGACCTTCTACGACCCCTCGATTGGTTATTTTGACGCTTCCGTAACCACAAGCGAGCTGAATTTCGGCGTAAGAAAGCACTTCGCCGAAGACCAGCGCTTCCGCCCCTTTCTCGGCGGCGGCATCGGCCTGATAACCGCCGAGATAGAGACAGAGAGTTCTTACGGATATGGTTCCGACGACTCTGACTCGGCCCTTGGCGTGTGGGTAGATGGGGGCTTCTCCTTCTCCGTCACGGAGACTTTCAATATTGGCATGAGGCTCGGGTACTCCTCTGCGGATGTCGATATCAATGGCTACACCGCTGACGCTGGTGGAACGCATCTGGGTTTCTTCCTCGGCTGGACTCTTTTCTAGAAAAACCCCTTTCTCCTTAAAGACAAAAGGGCCGCTCCTTAAGGAGTGGCCCTTTATTTTTTTGCCCAAGCTTCCGGCGGTTATAGCCTCTCCAAGGTCGCTATGGTTTTATCCGTGACTTTGTCACCGGTGTTAAGGACACTCCCGGGCTCAAAGAGGAGTACATGGCACTCTTCATCGGCGACGGGGAGGTGCTCCACCCCGCGCGGGATGATGAAGAATTGTCCCTCGCGCAAATTAGCATCCCGCTCTTTTAGTTTGATGGTCAGCGAACCTTTTATAACGAGAAAGAGCTCATCCTCTTCGGCATGGCTATGCCAGATGAATTCTCCCTTTAGTTTGGCGACCTTTACCAGTTGACCATTAAGCTCGCCAATGATTTTGGGGCTCCAAAGGTCAGTAAAGAGCGACAACTTTTCCGCGATGTCGACAACATTCATATATTTAAACTCAGTCATCATCATTTTCCCAATTTTCAGGCAGGGGAGTCAAAGCGCCCCAACCCAAGCGCTCCTCCTCAATCCGGCGTTCAAGGTATGCTATGCGGTGTTCTTCGCCGGGGTGAGTGGAGAAGAATTCCGGTATCTTTGCCGAGAGATTTGTCTCCTTCATCCGTTTAAAGAAGTCAGCTGCACCTGCGCCGTGCCCGTAATGTTTGACTATTGTCTCCAGCGCGAAGTGGTCCGAGCGCTCCTCTACCTCCCGCGAGTAACCCAACTGCGTAAAGCTAAGAGAAGAGTTTATAAAAGCGCCCACGGAGTCGTCGGTATTCATGAAGAGGGAGGATATGAACGCGAGCACCAATGAACGCCCGATGCCACGCAAGGGGTCGCGGTGGGCGATGTGCCCCAGCTCATGTGCTATTACCATTGAGAGTTCGTTTTCACTCTCCACCACGTCCAGAAAGCCTTTGGTTAACAGTATCCGCCCTCCGGGCAGGGCGAAGGCATTCGGCACCGGGCTGTCATATACGCCTACCTCTACATGGCCGGTGTCGATTGGCGTGCTACGGCGCAGCTCTTCAGTAATCTTTTTGAGGTATGGGGCGCGGCTGTCCGCAGCCGTAGGGAACTCCATCCTTGCTGCTATGGATTTTTCAAACTCCATGGATATGTGGGGGACCACCAGGTCGACCGAGAAGCCCAGCAGCAGATAAGAGAGGAATATTATAGCCGCTATTGCGGCGGTAAGAAGGAGCAGCTCCTTAAGCGGGTGCTCCGGGCTTATGTTTACATTGCCCTTTAGGGGGTCCAGGGAGTCGTTAAGTGATTTGGGGCGATACTTCATCTACCCACACCGCCGTGCCGTAAGCTACCGCCTCCACGGAACCCAGCCCCTTGTTGTTCTTTCTTCTCCCGCCGATTGTCGACGTCTCCACCCTCATCCCCATGATTATCGACGCGCCCCCGGCTTGATACTTCATGCGGAGTATCGCCTCTCTCCTTGCCCGGTCAAGGAGGGATTCGTAAGCGCCGACACGCCCGCCGACAAGAAAACGGAGGGAAGCGAGGAACCTCTTGAAATAATCGATGGATACTACGGCGGAGCCGCTAACTAGCGCGGCCCTCCTGTATTTAGCGCCAGATGGCAGCTCATAGCCTTCGTCGAAAGTGACGACAGGTTGCCTCAAGGTGGCGTCCTCACGCCTCGTCAGCGACTTGAAGTGGCGGCGCTCTGCGATTGAGCCCGCCGTATAGCCGATCACCATGAGCGAGATGAAAATTATAAAATCGATGTTCATGGAGAGCTACTCCGGCTCGACCTTGACCGCGGTACCGTAAGCAAAAAGCTCTGCGGCGCCCTGCGCCACCGAGGAGGTGGCGTAGCGGACGTTTATCACCGCGTTTGCGCCGAAGCGCTCGGCTTGCTTAACCATACGGTTTGTGGCCTCTGCGCGCGCTTCGCTCAGAAGCTCCGTATATCCTTTCAGCTCACCGCCTACGAGGTTTTTCAGGCTCGCCATCAAGTCGCGCCCCAAATGTTTGGCGCGTATGGTAGAGCCCTGTACAAGTCCGTAGTGCTCGACGATTTTCTTGCCGGGCAGGTACTGAATGGAGGTTAGTTCGACCATGTTTTTCCTCTCAAATGGAGATTAAGCATTGAAAGTGATGCAATTTGGCTAACTTAAGGGCCAGTAAGCCTTATTATCGGCAATCATCCGCGGCAAGATAAGTATAAGGTAGCTGTAAATATCTGAATATCCCTCCATAGCCGGTCGGGGCGAAGAGTTCGGAGAGGTTAATTCCTATGCCGGCATATATGTTTCTCTCTTCATCTCCCTTGGAGGGGCCGGAGAAGTTTCTGGTGTAGTAGCCCAGATGGAACTCGACGAATCGGAGCCAGGAGCCCTTAAGCGCGTCAAAGCCGGAGAGTTTGAACGCCGCCAGATGTTTCATGTGTTCGTAATCGGTAGTGGGGTCGTTATCCACACCTTTTGGAAGATATTCGACCCTCAGGTCAACGAATTTACCCGCTGAAGGGTATATGGTCAGTAGGTAGCCAAAGCCCATTCCCACAGCGTTTGCAATCAGATCCTGGGGAGAGAGGCCATAGTCGCTGAAGGAGTCGCCAACCTCCATGACGGTTGTGAGGGTCAGGGAGGTGAGGAGCCCTCGAAGGGCGGCCTCCTCTCGACCGAAGCCCCAGTCCATGTATAACTCCGCGCTACCTCGCCCAAATAGGTAGGCGACATATACGTGGCCTGTTTTGTCCGCGCCGCCATGCTTTGTATCGAGCCCGAACCACCACTCGGAGTTTGCGTGGGGGGCGTTTTCCCCATAATCCCACATAAAGAGGCCCCAGGTGAGCAGGGCAGCGTTGGCGGCCATATTCAGTTTGAGGTAGCGTTCGTTGAGTTGGGCTTGCTCTTCATTTGAGGCGGGGGAGGCGGGCGCGGGTGAGGGGAGCGCGGCCGCGATTAACGCGGCCGCAGCTGTCAATATAATTAATTTAGAGGTCTTCCTGTAAATTATTCAGCCTTTTGCTCTTCGGCCTTGGTGCTTATCATATCCATCATTTTGACCCAATCGCCCATCTCTTCAATCGTCTCCGAGAGCTGGAAGCGCCCATTTTGGAATACGCCGTAATCGGCGCCGCCCATAGCCGCCGCAAAGCGGGTTGAGTTTGCATAGAAGAGCCAACTTTTGACCCACTTCATCTCAATTGCTTCGTCAAAGGGGCTGTGACCTTTTGAAGGGCCATTTGCGTAGCCCTTTTCCCACGCTTCGGCTACGAGCGCCGTAGCGGCTTTGGTGATCTCGTTACTTACTTCGATGGTGTTGTCGAGTTTCGTAAAGAAGCCGTCCTTCCATTGAGTCGAGTGACATGCGAGGCATATCATTTGTATTGTCTCTCTGGACTTTGCCATCTCTTCATCGCTAATAAGAAATTCTGACGCAGGTTCTCCGCTGAGCTCGGTAGGTAGGGGGAGTCCGGCCTTGTTCCTTATTATGGTTGTGTCCGGTGACTTTGGCCTTGGGTGGGCGTAGGGAAGGCCGAAGAGGCGCCACGACAGGCGATCGTTCATCCTGTGGGTGCGCTCAGCGATAACCTCGCCCGAGAAGGTTAAGAGACTTACATGGCATGAAGCGCAGGTGGGCGCGGTAAAGTCTTCTCCCAACTTCCAGGGGACCGCTTCAAAATCCCATTTATAACTTGCAGAGGAGTATAAGTTGCCGTGTTTGCTGACCTTATAGACTGAATACGCGGGCACGTCCGGACCCTTGTGACACTGTCCGCAGGTGTCAGGCTTTCTTGCCATTGCAATTGAAAATTCATGCCTTGTGTGACAAGCGGTACAAGCTCCCTTTGAACCATCCGGATTTATGCGGCCAACGCCTTTATTGGGCCATCCGATAAGTTTGGGGAAATCCATCTCTCCCATAAGGGTTTGCTTAGTCTCCATTCCATCTACGGTTACGATGGTGCCGTGGCACATAAGACAAGAGTCAGCCTCGGAGAGAGCGTTGGGTTGGTCGAAGGTGATTCCTTCATCGGTATGTATGCGTACACCGTTTATGGAATCGGCGAGGTTCTTATAAAGGGGGTTTGACATGAGGTTATGATAAGCGTTTGCCATAAGGTTCTCGGCATACTGCTCACGCTCTACCGGGTGGCATACAGCACAGTCCTCCGGTGTGACCACCACATGTACCTGAAAGCCGTTATGCTCGAAGGTGTCTTCATGCTTTTCCGGGTTTAGGAGGTGGCACTCCGCGCAGCCTACGACGAATTTCTCCGTCTCGGCGGGGGTAGTTGTAGCGGAGATACGACGCTCCAGCTCATCCGCGACCTCTCTTGCGCGCTTCGGTGTCCTTTGGGAGTGGAGGCTTCGCTCCCATTCGACGACTATGCCGGGGGTGAAGTCCTGGTGGCACTCTATACAATCACTTGAATCTGAAGAGGTGGTGCCAACAGCTATCGCATCCGTAAACAATAGAGCCATCATTAACGCTAAAAGGATTGTCAGAGACGGGGCTTTCATATTTGCCGCTCCTTGAGACTTTGGTGGTCTTCGAGGGGTAGGGTTCACATGACATATTACCAGAGGGTTTAGTCGAAGTGTATATGTTCTCCTTATTGATATGTATTTACAGCTACTTGTAGGCTGCCTGCCTAAAAGACGGGATACTCGAAAACGGACCAACCCCAAACGTCTGATAAGATATATTATGTTAACATGTAGAACGGTTTATTTATGTGTATATGTTTTTGTTTGCCCACTTTTGGCGTTGTGTATGCATAATACTTATTTGACAAATTTAATGCCATCTCCCCTTCATGAAGTGCGCCTGAAGCGTTGAGGCCTCTTTAAAGTCTTTTCGCAAGAGCCAAAAAGAAGGCGTCTCCCTGGTATTTCGTGAAGTTCAAAGGCACCCTGGAACCTGCTGAAAGTCTGTTTTCTTTCGCGGAAAACGGGTTGCCATTTGCTGCACAAGGTGGAACCTCCTCAAGCAAGCCAATATGTTCTGCAAGAAACTTCTCAAACTGAAGGTTGTTTTCTACCGCAAGGAGGCTACAAGTGGCATAGGCAACTACCCCGCCCCTGCTTACCAAGTCCATGGAATTACGAAGTAAATTGTATTGAGTGGTAACAATCTCCTGGATTTTTTCCGCGCTCCAGCGCCAATTTATATCCGGGTTTCTACGCATAGTACCCGTGGAGGTGCATGGAGCATCTATGAGTATAAAATCATA
>PKTU01000083.1 GCA_002869005.1 Deltaproteobacteria bacterium | reverse complement strand
TACAGGGAGGAAAAATATGGCTAAACTTGAGCCCAAAAACGTCCCCTCCGATCTCGAGATCGCTCAGAATCACAAGATGGAGCACATCAAAGTCATCGCCGAAAGAGCGGGGCTTTTGGAGTCTGAGCTCGAGTACTACGGCAACCACATGGCGAAGATCAACTTCGCCGCCGTTACCGAGCGTCTCAAAGACAAACCAAATGCGAAGCTTATCGATGTGACCGCGTGCACGCCCACTCCGCTTGGCGAGGGCAAGACAGTTACTTCAATCGGGCTCAACGAAGGCCTAAACAAGATCGGCAAGAACTCGATGCTCTGTCTCCGCGAGCCGAGTCTCGGACCGGTCTTCGGCATCAAGGGTGGCGCCGCAGGCGGCGGATACTCCCAGGTCGTCCCCATGGAGAACCTAAACCTCCATTTCACCGGTGACATCCACGCTGTCTCAATCGCGCACAACCTTTGCTCCGCCGCCCTTGATACTCACCTCATGCACGGCAACAAGCTCGGCATCGACCCGTTGACGATCCAGTGGCGTCGCGTCGTTGACCTCAACGACCGTTGTCTCCGCCAGATCATCGTTGGCCTGGGCGGCAAGCTAAACGGTATCCCGCGCGAGACCGGCTTCGACATCGCTGTCGCCTCCGAGGTTATGGCTATCCTGGCGCTCGCTACGAGCCTTGAAGACCTTCGCGCCCGCCTCGGCCGCATCCTCCTTGGCTACACCTACGACGGCGAACCCGTCACCACCGAAGACCTTAAGGTCGCCGGCGCGATGACCGTTCTGATGAAGGACGCGCTTAAGCCCACCCTCATTCAGTCCCTCGAAGGCAACCCGGCTATTATTCACGCCGGCCCCTTTGCGAATATCGCCCACGGCAACAACTCCATCATCGCCGACTATGTTGGCCTCAAGCTCGGCGATTATGTCGTCACGGAGTCCGGCTTCGCCGCTGACATGGGCGCAGAGAAGTTCCTTGACATCACTTGCCGTTACGGCGGCTTCTCGCCCGACTGTATTGTAATCACCTCCACTGTTCGCGCCCTCAAGATGCACGGCATGCCCTACGAGGAGATCGCCAAGTTCACTCCCAAGGAGCTTGCCAAAGAGCTGATGAACGAGCACAACGATTACCTCGACAAGGGTATCGAGAACCTAGAGGCGCACATCGAGAACATGCGCAAGTTCGGCGTGCCGGTTGTCAACACCATAAACCGCTTCGCCTTCGACCGCGACGAAGAGGTCGCGATGATAAAGAGCCGCGCAGAGAGCTGCGGCGCCAGCGCCTCCGTCCCGATCGAGGTTTGGATGCATGGCGGCGCCGGTTCGGTGGATGCTGCACAGGCCGTCGTCGACGCCTGCGAGGAGCCAAAGGACTTCAAGTTCCTCTACCCCGACGAGTACTCCATCAAGCAGAAGATCGAGACCATCGCCATGGAGATGTACGGCGCGGATGGCGTCGACTACACCCCCGAGGCGGAGGCCAAGATTGCCCAGTTCACCAAGCTCGGGTACGACAAGCTCCCCATCTGCATGGCCAAGACCCACCTCTCCCTCTCCGCCGACCCGACGCTAAAGGGCCGTCCGAAAGGGTTCAGGGTCACCATCCGCGAAATCCGCGCCAGCCTCGGCGCCGGTTTCCTCTATCCGCTACTCGGCGAGATGCGCACCATGCCAGGTCTCTCCGCCGACCCGGCTTACCAGTATGTTGATATTGACTCTGACGGCAAAATTCAGGGTCTCTTCTAAGTTGATTTAGTTGATACGGGAGGGTGCCTAGGCATCCTCCCGTTTCTTCTTAAAGAGGAAGTTGGTTAGTGCCAGAGAAGAAGTGCACTGTAAAATTTCTGCCTGACGACGTCTCGATTGACGTATTTGCTCAGGATGAAAATCTTTTGAGGCTTGCAATAGTCTCAGGGGTACACGTTAACGCCTCCTGCGGTGGTGCGGGTACCTGCGGCAAGTGCAAGGTTAAAATCCTGGAGGGTGAATACGATTCTGAACCCTCTGCTAAAATCTCCGACGAGCAGTGGGAAGAAGGTTACCGACTCGCCTGCCGAACAAAAGTAAAAGGCGACCTTGTCGTTGAGATACCAATAGAATCCCGCCACGAGAAGGGGGTCCTTTCCCGCGTGCGGGGAGACAAGCAAGACCACATCCTTGCTGAGAAGAGATGGGGCGCCGAGTACGACACCGTTCCTCCTCAGCCGATCGTTAAAAAGTGTTTTCTGAGCCTTGAGCCGCCATCGGCAGACGATAACATCTCCGACATGGGCAGGCTCGGCCAGGCCATCAAGCGTGAGTATGGGCTTGAAAATCTCAGCAGTGACCTCTCTGTCTTGAGGGAGATTCCCTCGATCGTTAGAGAGGGAGAGTGGAGGGTTACGGCAACGGTTGTCTCCACGGCATGCGGCAACAGGATCGTAAGGATCGAAGCCGGAGACACCAGAGAGAGCGCCTACGCCCTAGCCATTGATATCGGAACGACTACAATTCACGTTCAGCTCTTAAACGCTTATACAGGTAAGCGGCTTGCGCGTGGTGCCGAATACAACGCCCAGATGTCAATGGGTGAAGACGTTATTACGAGAATCATTCATGCGCTAAAGCCAGGTGGCCTTGAGGTGCTTCAAAAACGCGCGGTTAAGACCGTTAACGAGGTCTTGGACGAGGTCTTTGAAAAATCGGGTGTTTCAAGGGAAGATGTGACCCACGCAGTCTTTGCGGGCAATACGACCATGACCCAACTCATGCTTGGCGTATACCCAAAATACATCAGGGAAGCCCCATATGTACCCGCAGCAAATCAGTTGCCTGTATTTCCCGCTGCTGAGCTGGGTATCAATCTGCCCGCCACTACCCTCGCGCACTTCATGTCCTGCGTCGCCTCTTATGTCGGCGGAGATATAACCGCGGGTGTGCTCGCCACCGAGATGCATCTGGGTGACGAGCTGACGCTCTTCATGGACGTAGGGACAAATGGCGAGATAGTTATCGGCAACAAGGATTGGATGGTCTCCGCATCCGCATCAGCGGGCCCCGCCTTCGAGGGTGGCGGCGTGAAATTCGGCATGCGAGCCTCCTATGGGGCAATCGAGCAGGTCAGGGTTAACCCGCTGGATTTTGAACCGATGATTATGACCATCGGGCAGGTAAAGCCAAAGGGGATCTGTGGTTCAGGCATGATTGACTGTATCGCCGAGCTTCAGCAGGCAGGGGTTATCTCTCAGAACGGCAAATTCAACCGGGACCTCGCCGAGTGCACCTGGCGGGTGCGCGAGGGAGAGGAAGGCGGCTGGGAATACGTGATTTGCCGCGAAGAAGAGACCCAGCTCGATGAGGACCTTACGATAACAGAGCCGGACATAGACAACCTCATCAGAACAAAGGCTTCAATCTATTCTGCATGCGCGGTTTTGCTAAAGAGCGTAGGACTGGAATTCAGCGACATCCAGAGAATTATCATCGCGGGCGGTTTCGGGCAGTACATCGACGTGGAAAAAGCAATGACAATAGGGCTTTTGCCTGAAGTTGACCCCTCTATTGTAAGTTACGGCGGCAACACCAGCCTCGAAGGTTGCAGGCTCGCCTGCCTCTACATGGACAAGGTTGAGCAGTCGGAGCAGATAGCTTCAATGATAACGAACATAGAGCTATCGGTTTCAAACCTTTACATGGATGAGTATGTGGCGGCGCTCTTTTTGCCTCACACAAGGATGGAGGAGTTCCCCATTCGGGCAAAAATGCTTGAAATGACAAAAAAAACTTTGGCTGAGGCGCGCTGCGACAAATAGCGAACCTCGCCCGAAAGGTTTAGAGATTGGGATTTAACATAGCTGTGGCGGGTAAAGGCGGTACTGGTAAAACCACGGTAACGGGGCTTATGCTCCGGCACCTGGTCGGACTCAACCGCGGTAGGGTCCTCGCGGTGGATGCCGATGCGAACATGAACCTCAACGAAGTCCTGGGTCTAGGCGTCCACCAGACGATTGGACAGATTCGAGAGGGGCTCGGGACAGTCCCGCAGGGCATGACAAAAGACGCATACATAAATTACCGTACACAGGAATGTTTAATAGAGGGAGAGGGGTTTGACCTTATAGCGATGGGCAGGCCCGAAGGCGCAGGCTGTTATTGCTATGCCAATACCCTCTGTAAAAAGTACGTTGACGAGATGGCGGATAACTACCGCTATGTAGTCCTCGATAATGAAGCGGGTATGGAGCATCTGAGCCGGCGCACTACTCACAATATGGACGTGATGTTTGCCGTTACCGACTCCTCTGTGCGTGGCATACAGGCCGCGGGGAGGATTCGGGACCTGGTCGCTGAGCTCAAACTTTCCATCGGGAAGATGGCCCTTATAATCAACCGGGTGCCAGATGGCGAGCTTCAGGATGCAACTAAGACCGAAATTGAACGTCTCGGCCTGGAATTGGCCGGGGTCGTACCAAACGATCCAAATATCTACCAGTTTGACTTGGAAGGAAAAGCCACTTTCCTCTTGCCGGAAGACTCCCCGGCTGTAAAGACTGTGGCGGAAATTTTAGAACAATACTTGGATGGGGAGGAGTCGGCCGCCTGAGTGGCGGCCCAACGCATCTATATTGCCCGTAGGCAATGACAAAGGTTCAGCCAACGGACGAAAGGAGAGAGCACCATGGCATTCGAACTTCC
>PKTU01000158.1 GCA_002869005.1 Deltaproteobacteria bacterium | reverse complement strand
TTTGCTTGCCTTTGCCGGATCTAGCTCAGCCCTCTCTCTCCCTGGAATAGGGGCGGCCGATGCGTGGGGCCCCAAAAGCTGAGGTATACTGCCCAGCGCCAACGGCATGGAGGTGTTTGGCTGGTAACGGCCATCGATTGCGCCAAGGCTTCCAATCAGCCCTCCCATGCCCCGCCTTCTGTCATCGGCGTATTTGAACTCAGGGCTAGCCATATAGTAATTGTCGTAACGCTCTGTGCCGGGGAGGAGGCTTCTAAGCCTCGCAAAGATGATATCCCTCTCATCGACCCTCTTGTGCCCATCGGAGACGTAGCCTCCGGCACCTTTTAACGCGCGGGTATTTTTCTTGCCCGGCAAGGAGAACAGCGCAAGCATTGCAAAAGAGGATGAGAGAAGAATAACCGCAGGCGTCCTCGATGCCGGTAAAAAGATGACAATGGCTGCCAAAATGACCTCTAAAAAGATCAGTGCTACGCCAATCTTAAGAGCTCTTGGCTGCTCCTCTCTATAAGATTCATAGGCGAAGAATCCGGAGACCACGAGGAAGAGCGCAAGCTGAACCAATACAATTAAAAGCACTGAAATACTCCCCTGCCTAAAGTAAATTTAAGATTTCCTTATATTTAATAGCATAAAAGCTATGCCTTGAAATCAATTTAAAAGCGGCTTTCCTTTCATTATTAACACTACTTTGAACTTCTGAAAGCTCCAAAAGAGTCGGGATAGGCAACCGAAGCTAGCCGCATCGATAAAACAGATTTCAAATTGGGTGACAAAGGCTAAACTTCGCGTGATTTGTGCCGAATAGGGAGTTATGGATTGACAGCACAAAGTCTATGGTTCAAGATTTTGAGTTGAGTAACCCGGCACTGCTTTTTATAAAGAGGATTGCAGGCAGGGAGCTTTGTGCGTATCGGGAACAGTTTGAAATTTCGCGGTTATTTACGGAGTCCATAAGATGGAATTTGTTCTCTCCGAGAAAACGCTTCAGGTAATTGATGGAGTGCTCGATGAAGACCTCCTCTCGTCAGGCGCTACCTGTGCGCTCCTGGTTGACAGGTCAGGCTACCTGATCGCAAATAGAGGAGACCCTTCAGACATAGACGTTGTAGCGCTGGCAGCGCTCTCCGCGGCCAATTACGGCGTCACGGAAGAGATCGCGCGCCTTGTCGGCGAGGACAATTTTTCGCTACTGTTTCACAAGGGAGCCACAGAAAATATCCACTACACAAAGATAGGTGATGACTTCTTCCTAATCACCCTATTTAACAAGGATGTTTCACTTGGCCTTATGCGACTTAAAACCGCCAAGGTAAAGAGCCACCTTCTACCCATATTGCAAGAGGACAATTAGCCGTGTCATTTCTCGATCTCTCAAAGCGGGAGGTACACGTAAAGATTGTCTATTACGGCCCAGGCCGTGGCGGCAAGACCACGAACCTTCTCCATATTCATGAAGCCATGACCGACGCCGTGCGGGGTCAGATGGTTTCCATCGACACCAAACAGGACAGAACGCTCTTTTTCGACTTTCTGCCCCTCTCCATCGGAAAGATATTCGGCTTCGATATTAGAATTCAGCTATTTACCGTCCCGGGGCAGGTTATATACAACGCCACTCGCAAGCTGGTGCTCAAGGGTGTAGACGGGGTTGCTTTCGTGGCGGATTCCCAGGTTTCACAGAGAGAGAAGAATATCGAGTCTCTTGAAAACCTCCGCGACAACCTCGCAGATATCGGAGTGGATATAAGTAAGATTCCCTTGGTACTACAGTTTAATAAACAAGATTTGGCAGCTGAGGGTATTCCGCTGCTTTCAGAAGCTGACATGGTCAGCGATTTGAACTCTGTTTACAATGTTCCTTGCTTTAATGCCAGCGCCCTGACGGGTGAGGGAGTCTTTGAGACTCTGCGCGAGATAAGCAAGACTACAGTAAAATCCGTGGCGCGAAAGCTGATGCCTTCGCTGACTTCGGGAATGACTTAAGGGGTGGTCATGAATTCTGGCGACGACAAGACCGGTATCGAGAACATTGAGAGCATGATCGATCAGGCCATCGACGACCTCTTCGTTCCCTCGGGGGGTGCTTCAAAGGCCGACCCGGCCCAGATGGCAAAGGTTGAGGCGGAACCGCCTCAAGAAGAGCCCGATGAAGCAGTCGATATGGATATCGCCTGGGGTAACGACGATAAAGAGGAGGCTGTCGATTTTTCCGAGGTGGTAGAAGCTGGAGATTCGGAGGGTGCACCATCCCTGGATATACTCCGCCCGCTTCACGAGGCGCTGCTCTCCCTCGATTGGGAGATAAACCTCCATAATATTGACGCCCTTGATGAAGAATATAAGCGTCTTGGAGCTATGACACAGGACAATATGCACGCGCAAAATGCTGTGAAAATGGCATCGGTATGCTGCAAATACCTTCGGGCATCTAAATCATTGGCATCGCCGCTTGCATTAAAGTTTTTAAAAACCACCTTGGATTCATTAGATATTTTTCTCAGACCCCCGGCGCCGAACCTCCCGAGCAAGGATGCCCTTGTCAATGAGATGATGGGGCTCTACAACGAGATGAAGCTGGACGCCAACAGGTTGAGAGCAGCGGCCCTCAAAAAGCGCGAAGCAAAGGGCTTCACTACTACCCAGCAAAAGAGCGCTGCAACCACTGCGGCCCCCTCATCAACCTCCTCAGCCGATCTCAGGAGTGAGCTTGCCCATGTAAAACGCACACTTCGCGACCTTGTAGAGTTGGTCGACAAAATCGAGAGAGCTCTAGTTTAAAATTACTATCAGCAGCATAAAAAAAGGCCGCCCACCAGGCGGCCTTTTTTCATGCCTCGTTAAACCTATCTGCCTACGGTGGCAACGTAAATCTTCCTCCACCGCTTCTCGTTGTCCCTGTCGCCGCCACCTTGAGCCACGAAGAGAAGTACCCAGCGCTCGCCCTCCACACGCAATGAAAGGTCGCCGTTAAGTTGGGTGCCCGTATCAACCAGCGACATCTCTTCCGCGGGGTCAAGCGGAACGAAATAGATTGGATTCATGAGCTCCGCGGATTCGTCAACTACGAAAAGCCCTTTTGAGTCAGGTGCCCAGCAAGGCCCGTCACGAGTCGGAGGTATTACACTTTCAGCAAGGAGCGCCGGCTCGCCCTCATCAATATTAACTACATAAAGGTCGCTCCTCGTCGGGTGGTTTTTGGGATGAACGAAGAACGCAATCCACTTGCCGTCAGGTGAGAAGGCCGGCGCAAGAGAGGAGTCCGGAGAGCCGGCGGTCAGATCGCGCGTCACTCCACGGGCCTTTGAACGCCTATCTCCCTCATCTTTTATATCAGCTAATTTTAGAGCATCATCTATGAAAAAAAGGTGGTCGACTCCTCCAAGGTGACCGATAAAGGCCAAGCTCTTGCCATTAGGGCTCCAAGCCGGGTAGAGCTCTGAACCGCTCTCCTCAAAGGTCAACCTTCTTATCGGGTTCCCATCGGCGTAGAAGGAGTATGCGTAAAGATCGCCCTCACCGCTCCTGCCAGATGCGAAGACAAGGTACTCTCCCGTGGCGTTAAAGGTCGGCTCTGAGTCATTCTCAGGATGTTCGGTAAGAAAGCGCTTTTTACCGGGAGCTTTAAAAAAAATATCGAAATTTATCTTGGAGCCCCCTCTGGAGGCCTCCTTACGGGTTGCAGCCAACGCCAGCGTCTGGCCCCGTTTAGTGCTTGCGCCCCAAGCCGGATGTTCGCTGATCGTATTGTCGCCTGGGCCACCCAAGGAAAAAACGTCATTTTTCTTAGATGGCATTGCCGCCTCGGGCGCACCTAGAAGAGGAGGGAAATCTCCACTACCATCGACAGAAGCTACATACACTTCGGAACTCTCGCCATCCGCAGCCAGAAGTTCAAAGAACAATTCTTTCCCGTCCGGCGAAAAACGGGGATTTGTAACTTGTCCCTTACCTTCAAGTGCACCGATTGAGAGGGGCTCAATGCGCTCCGCCTTTACTCCCGCGAAGGCTAAAGTCCCGCAAAGGACCATTAAGAGCGAAAGAATTTTCTTCACGGTCATCTCCCTTTATCTCTTTTCCCTCGGGTAGTGGGTGTAGTCCAGGTCCAGGCTGAGGACGGGCGCTTTATTACCATCTGGCAAAAGAGCCTCTACCGTCAATTTATAATTTTCGCCCATCAGAAGGTTCTGAAGTTCCTTGAACTCTATATAGTTTTCCGTGATGTGGCGCTCCCGGCCATCAATGGTGACAATATAACGGGTAGCGCCCTCATATCCATCCCATGACAAAGCAAGGTTGGGAATTGTCCCATCTCCCTCCCGGAGCCGCTTGCGAAAAGGAAGAGTCGGCTTCTCGGTAGAGGCCTCCTCTTCAAAAGGCTTGACCAAAAAACGCTCTCCAATATATGGCAGGACAAAATGGCGCAGGTTATATTCCTCACCAATTTTTTTTGAAGGAGTGTAATTGTATTCGCGGGCGTGGGCATTCTCGACCCGCCCGACCAATTCTCCAATCACTCCCCGTTCCTCTCCAAGCGAGTATATGGCGTAGCCCTCGGCAAGAGCATCCTTCGGGAAAGTCTCCCACTCAATGTGGACCTGATCGTACTCTCTATCCTCATAAACTGCATCGACCCGCGCTATTTGCGGAGGTATTATGATTGATGTTTCAACAC
>PKTU01000010.1 GCA_002869005.1 Deltaproteobacteria bacterium | reverse complement strand
CTTCCAGAGCTCGGAGTTTATCTCTTTGGCTTCCGCCTTGAGACCGTCTATCGCGTCCCTTGTGTGCTCTAGCGCGGCGCTCTTGTCCCTTGCCAAAACCCTGAGCTCGATTTCAAGGTCACGAACGACATCACGCTGCTCATCAAGGTCGTCTTGAACTTCCTCGACCTTCTTGCGCTGGCGTTCAATGCGCCGTTCGTCGCTTCTGTTGGAGGTGACCAGGTCCGTCAGCTTATCTTGTTGCCGGGTTAGCTCATCGCGTAGGGACTCGTAATCGGCCCTTTCCCGCTCGTAGTCGCTCTCCTTGTTGCCGCTTACGTTGTAGGGACTTATCTGCTGCGCCAGGGAGTCCAAATCGCCCCACATGGTTTCGCTCTTGTTCCAAAGGGTATTGATCCGGTCAAGCAACTCCTTTACGCGCTCGCGCTTTTGCTGAAGTTTCCACGCCCATCCCTTGTAGCGAATCTCCCAGTGCGGTTTTTTTGCCAGCTCAACCCTGCGGACCTCCATACCCTCCTTCACGGAGTCGTAAACCTTGCGGTCGAGGGGTTGAGACCAGAAATATCTCTTGTAAAGCTCAAAGGGAAATATCTCCGTAACTACAGCGCCGTTTGAATCCACCACCTCAAAGTCGCTCTCCACCTCAACGCCGTTTTCGCTGCCGATTGGGACCATAATCGCCATGGCGTCAATGTTCTTCATCTCCACCGGCGCTCCAAATGCCAAGGTGAAAATGAATGTAGCGACGGCGGTAATAATAAAAATTGAGGCTCTCAAAATTCACTCCCTTAAGGTGCGTTGATAAAAGCGGTGCCATTTTCCATTTTTATACTATAATGGCTGAAACGGAATTTTGCACATTTTTGCAACTTCAGCGAGGAGTGGATGTTTCCAGACATCAGGAGGGTTGTGGGGCAGCACCTACCCCACGCCGCCATTGCAATAGATAGCGAAGGTGTCGTAATCTTCGCTAACAAGCACGCCGTAAAGCTTCTCGACCGCCCCCTTGAGAGCGTAGTCGGCGAGCACCTTAAGGGGGTTATATGCGAGAATTGCTCAAAAAACCTCCTTTCCCTCTTTACCGAAGAATCACCTGTCCGTGATTGCCTTTTTCGTTGCTCCCATCCTCGTCGAAGCCATGCCGTGGAGCTGGAGATCTCCGCGACTCTAGCCGCCACCGGGGAGGGGGATAACGTAATAGTAGCTACCCTTCGGGATATAACTCCCTTCGCTCGCCTTGAGGGGGAGATCAAGTCTCGCGCCAGCTTCGATGCCATGTTTTCGGAGCTAATCTCGTCATTTATAAATACGCCTACAGAGGAGTTGGCGTCCGGCTTCCGCTCGGCAATGGAGCGCCTTGGGACCTACGCCGGCGTGGACCAGTTGAGCTGGTTTACTTATGAGGAGGAAGCGGGGCAGGTCAACTGCATGCTTGAATGGAAGCGCCCCGAGATCTCCGCCCCCGCAGCCAAACTTCTCGGAGTTCCCATAGTCGAGTTCCCGGACTGGTTTTCACGGCTAAAGGCCGGTGAGGCTGTCTATCTTAAATCATTTGCTGAGGCGGAGCTCTCCGATATGCGGTGGGTTGAAAGGCTGCTGGGCATCGGCGTTAAATCGATTTTGACGGTGCCCGTTATCTCGGGGGAGGAGCTAAAGGGGTTCATGGCGCTGGCTACCTTCAGCTGGTACAGGGGGTGGAGTGACAGCGAAATCAACTCCCTGCGACTCCTCTCGGAGGCTTTCAACGCCCTTTCAGAGCGGAGAATCGTGGAGGACGAGCTTGCGGCCATAAGGGTTCGTTACTCCTCCCTCTTCCTGGAGATGCCGGTCGGCAGCGCGTTGCTGCGCCACGAGGGCGCGGGTGTTTTCACCTTTATCGACGTCAACCCCGCCTTTGAACGCCACACCGGGATAGGCAAGTGGCAACTTTTAGGACATCGCCTAAAGAACGATTTCATTTTGGAGGGGGTTGATTTCACCAAGCTCGCAGAGCAAACCCTTATTGATGGTGAGCTTGAGGCGGGTGAAGGGTACGCCCCGGAGCTAAGGAAGCATTTCTCCTACACTACCTTTCCCATGACTGAGTCCGTGGTGGGGATGACGTTAAGCGATGACACCGAGCGCAAGGCGTCTTCAAAGTTGCTTCGGGAGCTCGAGGAACAACTTGCCAGGGCACAGAAGATGGAGGCGGTGGGTACTTTGGCCTCCGGTATAGCGCATGACTTCAATAATATTCTTCATGCTATCTCAGGTTATGCCGAGCTTGCCTCCGAGAAGGCGGGAGAGTTGGCCGAAGGCGCTGGGGTGGAGAAATATCTCTCGCGAATTGAACATACGGTGACGAGGGGCGCGGAGCTTGTCAAAAACCTGCTCTCCTTCAGCCGCTCACAGGCTGACACGCTCTCGCCGCTCGATATTAACGGCGAGATAACGCGCACCGTCGATATGCTTGAGCGGACCCTGCTTAAGGGGGTGCGCCTTGAAACGAAGCTCGCGCAAAACCTCTGGCCTGCTGCTTCTCATAGCGGCAAGTTGCAGCAAGTTCTCCTGAACCTTGCTACAAATGCGCGGGACGCAATCGGGGAGGCCAACGACGGCTACGTAAAGATTGAGACTGAGAATGTAATTCTGGATGACGAGGCGTTAAGAGGGTTTTCCTGGGTCAAGCCAGGGGAATATGTTCACATAAAGGTTTCCGACAACGGTTGCGGCATGGATTCCGAAACCAGTGGGCATATTTTCGAGCCATTTTATACCACCAAACCCTTTGGCAAGGGTACAGGACTGGGCCTTGCAACGATATATGGAATAATAAAGAGTCATAACGGCCACATCTCCTGCGAATCCGATTTGGGAGCCGGCACTACCTTTAACCTCTATCTGCCCGCCGCTAAAAGCCTTGATCTTAGAAGGCCGCAGGTGACGGTGGACATAGACCAGAAACCGGCCAGAAGAGCAAGCGAAGCGTTGCCTCGCGGAAAGGGTGAGACCCTCCTGGTCGTAGAGGACGAGGTGGGAGCCCGCGAAGTCTACAAAAATACGCTGAAAACTTTGGGGTATAATGTAGTTGTAAAGGGCGACACTGAGGGTGCGCTTGAAGCTTTTAGAGATGGTAAGGATTCAATTTCGCTGGTGCTCCTTGATCTGGGTGTGCCGCGAATAGGCGCCGAAAGGTGCTTTGCGGAGATGAAAAAGATAGACGATTCCGTAAAAGTGCTCATCGTAAGCGGGTATTCCTCGGAGGAGAGAGCTAAAGGGCTGCTTTCGCAGGGTGCGATTGCCTTCATTGAAAAGCCATGCGAGATGAGTCGTCTCGCGGTCACTCTGAGGGAGGCGCTGGACCAAACATAGGGAGGTGTATAGATGCTCTCACCCGATGAGAGAAGGGCAGCTCTGAAAATTGCAAGAGATGCAATCGCCTCCCGCTTGGCCGGTAAACCGCTCCCTCCTCCGGAAATCTCCGAAATTCCCCCCTTCAACAATCTCGCCGCTTCCTTTGTCACGTTAAAAAAGAGGGGTGCTTTAAGAGGCTGCATAGGCAATATAGTCGCACGTATGCCCCTATGGAGCTCCATCCAGAACAACGCGCTCTCCGCGGCCTTTGGCGACCCTAGATTTCCGGAACTCTCATCTGATGAATTTGACGATATATCCATTGAGGTGAGTGTTCTCTCCAAGCCTCATCCAATCTCTTCCTACCGAGAATTCATCGTTGGCAAGCACGGCGTAATAATGGAGCTTGGCCGCGCCGGAGCCGTCTTTTTACCCCAGGTAGCGCTTGAACAGGGGTGGGGCCCGGAAGAGACATTGACGCACTTGTCCCTCAAGGCAGGGTTAAGGGGTGATGCCTGGCGTTCGGATGATGCCCGCTTTGAGGTCTTCGAGGCTGAGGTCTTCGGGGAAGTAGAGCCATAATCAGCATAGCTAAAGATTATGACACCGATAAAATATTCTTATAAAATAACGTAAAAAAAACATATTAGCGTCTTGTATACACCTAAAATATATGTATAATAAGGCCATGAAAAAGGCGAGAGCATCACGTATGCATATCGCCTTTCCCCTAAGGCTCCCGTTTTACCCTCTCTTTCGAGTTGGTATGCCGCGGCGGGAGTCTCTTTTTTTGTCTGATTAATAGAGTTGCTTAAGTTGTTGATTTTATAGATATTATCAGATTTGGCTCATTCGGACTTTTTGAGAGTCACCGTAAGAATTCCACTCTCGAGGATTGCATCAGCGTCATTACTGCTAATTTTTGTGGGGAATTCGATGGATCTCCTGAAAGCACCGCTCCTGCTTTCGACCTGAAGAGGTTGGCCTTTTTTGCCGGAGAGTGCGCTTCCCCAGCGCCCATCGATTACGATGGCATCTTCATAGGTGGTTATCGTCACAGACGAGGCCTTGACCCCTGGGAGCTCCATCCTCAGCCTTATGCAGTCACCCAGGTCGTCAAGGTCTGCTGAGGGCAGGTTGCCCTCTTCGCCGGGAAAGAGATATTCACCGTTGCCGCTCTTTAGGGAAACCTCCTCCAACAGCTCCTCAAGCTCAACCTCAAGGTCCAAGGGGTATAGCTTGTCATTCCATTTCATAGCGCTCACTTTTGGCGCACCTCCTGAATATTGAGAAAGGAATCCTACCGATTACAGGCGCCGTGTCAAGGCTTTTCATCTTTTTTAACAACAAGTACAGGGGTGTTTGAGAGCTTTAAAACCTTCTCGGCCACTGAGCCGAAAACCGTTTTTGCCAGCCCTGAATAGCCGTGGCTGGCGATAACTATCAGATCGCAGCCCATAGAGTCGGAGCGTTCAATTATAGTTTGGGCTTCATTGCCGTAATCTATCTCTTCAGTCAAAGTAATACCTGATAAATCCTCTCCCCTTAGAAAGTCGACCATCTTTTTCTCCGCCCACTTTCGGGCCCGTTCCATCATCTCTTCTTTGCTATCTACGGATATGTTGAATGCGGAGATGCGGTCATAGGTCGGTACCACATATAGGAGCTTTATCTCGGCGCCGGTCTTCCTTGCCAATAAAAGCGCTGTCAGCAATGCTCGCTTAGATAGCGGGGAGAAGTCGGTAGGCACCAGTATTTTCTCTAGCTTTTCCATTTTTACCAATTCCTCGTGAAAACGTAGATTTCAAGCCCCTGGAGGTCGCCTGTAATCGGGTATTCCGGATTTATCCGCGTTGCCGTAAAAGGAGCGGACTTTAGCGGCCATCTGGTTCTCAGTCATGGCATCCGCCGGATCAACGCCGACTACTTTTGAGGCTACCTCTTCCTCTTCCTCCAGAGCAATGAGAAGCTCGTTTTTAGCCTTCCCCGGGCCGAAGATGTATATTCTGTCCGCGCTTGTTAGGGCTCTGACAAGTTCGCCATACCACCCTTTCAGTTGATTCATCCTCCTGCGTTCGACCTTTTTTTCAGGCAACCTGTCTGCGCTGCCGTAGCTTGCAGTCCGCTCTTTGTCGAAGTCCGCATCAAAGCGGGTGCGCGTCTCCCGCTCACCCTTGAGCGTGATGAGATAAGCCTTGTTGTGGTCGACCCAAAGCCCTACATTTTTCTCCATCGCTGTTCCTCGCAGGTTAGCATAAATCCCTATGCATGATTATTTTAGAACGATTACAAAACGTTAGCGTCCCGGCGAATTTATCGTGGGCCTCATTCTCGTGGAGAGGGATGATAGCTCCATGCGGCCTTGATACTAATTTATCGCTAATAGGGAATCGGGCAAGTTCAAGCTTCTTGGTGAATATAAAAAGCGCTTGAGGGGAGTGGTAATTTAGCTTGCAACTTTTTTAAACCGGCTGAAAAGGACTGCCGCTACGGAGGAGAGGACCAGCAGCGCCCCTGCCATTTGCATCGGCGACAGCGTCTCCCCGAAGAGCAGCCATGCCATGGTCAGCGCTGATACAGGGCCCGCCAAGGAGTATATTGAGGTGCGCGGAGCGCCTAGCCTCGAAATCGCCGCCGCAAGGAGAAGAAGGGGCATAAAGGTCGAAAAAAAGCCCATCGCGGCGGTAATGCCAAGTGCGCTCGGAGGGACCTTAAGGGGGCTGAAATGCCAGAGCAAAAGGGCTGGCGCGACCGACCAATATGCAGTGTACGCGCTAATCCGTATAGCAGGAACGCCTTTGGAGAGCGATTGGACGAACAGTTGGTAACAGGCATAGCTTGAAGCCGCTAAAAGGGCAAGCCCACCACCCTTTAAGACATCTCCTGAGACCTTTGCCGCAGGGTGCCCAAGCACAGCCATGGCGCACCCCAGATAGGCGGTCACCAGGAAAAAAGCTTCGCGGCGGGTGAGGGAAGCCGAAAGGAAAATTCGCGAGAATAGCGCTACGAAGAGGGGGTGGGAGGATATAACAATTACCGCTAGCGACACACCCACATATGATACCGAGAAGAAGCTGGCTATTACTGCCGTTGAAAAAAGGAGTGAGCCTATAATTATCTTTGGGTGCCTGTAGAGGTTTTCAGGCCCTTTTGAGCCGTCGCGAAAAAATCGAACAGCTAAAAAGAAGATAATGGCGCAAAAGAGCATTCTGAAAGCTACAAGCTGCGCAACCGTCGCGCCTGTATCAAGACCGTAACGTATCAGGATCGAGCGCGTCGAATAGAATAATGCGGAAGAGATGGCAAAAAATTGCCCCGCGCCGCGCCCGTCGCTCTTATTCAACTTTTGCTCCACTATGGTTTGTTGGTGAATATTCAGGCGAAGAGGGATAGTTGGGTAAAGCGGCCATCTCGCTTTTTCGTAGAAGGGGCCTCGGTCCAACTCGATGTTTCGCTGCTTGAATTGGCGCGGAGCAGGTAATCGCGCGCCTCTTTTATGCCGTCAAATTTTATGTCGCCGAACAGGGGGCGGTTGTCCCTCGCCCGCACAATGCGGAACACCCCGCTTGACTCCATAATCCGGACGATTGTATTCATTTAAAGCGCGTTTCCCGGTAAAGGTTACTCGGAATAACTGAATATACCACTGATTACGGATTTGTTGTACCGCTTTGCGATTTTTCAAAATGGTGCCGCTCCATTGCAAATGTTATCCTCTCCTTGGAGGAGATGATGGTTAAAAGGCCGGCGGTAGCAGTCGTCATACCCGCTTACAATAGGAGAGATTTTATAGAGGAAGCGGTAAGCTCAGTCCTCTCGCAGAGTTTTACCGATTTTGAGCTGGTGGTTGTAGACGACGGCTCCACTGACGGCACCGGCGAGCTGGTGAGGCAGCGCTTTTGCGACGAGCGACTAAAGGTAATCTCGGAGCGGAATATGGGGGTATCAGCCGCTAGGAACAGGGGTGTGAGAGAGAGCAGCGCTCCGCTAATAGCCTTTTTGGACTCGGACGACTATTGGCTCGATGAAAAGCTCTCGGTGCAGCTTGACTCCATGCGGGAGGCCGGAGCCAGAATATCCTATACGGGGGAGGTATGGTACCGGCGCGGCAAATGGGCGAACCCTTGCAGCCACCACGCCAAGCACTCGGGGGATATTTTCTCAAAGTGCCTGGCGCTTTGCATAATAAGCCCCTCCTCCGTCCTTATGGAGCGTAGCTTGTTCGAGGAGGTGGGCAGGTTCGACGAGACCATGCCGGCCTGTGAGGATTACGATCTTTGGCTCAGGATAGCGGCGCGGTGCCATGTGGACTTTTGCCCGGAGAAGCTGATCGTCAAGCGAAACGGCCATGAGGGGCAACTTTCGCATGAGATTTGGGGGTTGGACAGATTCCGCGTCGCCGCTCTCTGGAAGCTGGTTTACGACACCGATATAGACGACGCTAAACGTAGTGAGGCGCTTTACTGGATCAAGAAAAAAGCGAAAGTAGTAGCGGGCGGGGCGAAAAAGCGGGGTTCGCTTGAAAGAGCTAATGTTTTTGAACATTCACTGAGGGAGGCCGATAGGTGGCTGAAGCGGTTGGGGAGATAGAGCAGGTTTTAAGAAGCGCTTTGGCGTTAGGCGGCGCACGCTACTCTTTTACATTAAAAGGGCCTGAAGAGCGTAATTCGCTAAATGATTCGCTTCAGCGTCAGGGACAATTGACGCCGCTTCTGGTTGTTGAGGATGAGGGCGTCCTCACTGTGGCGGCCGGTAGCGGCCGCCTTGCCGCGCTGACCTTCGGAGGAGTTGAAAATATTTGGGTCCGGCGTTTTCTTGGCAGCAGAATAGAGCTTTGGGATCGCCTCCTGGAGGAGCAGCTTACCGGTGGACCCTTGAACACCGGTGAAGTCGCGCTCTACATCAAAAAGAGGCTTGCTGATACGGGTGAGGACGTCAAAGAGTTCCCGCTTGAGCTTTTGGAGCGTCTGGGGCTTCCCCCTCGCCATTCCGCGCTGGACGACCCGCTTTGGATAGGGAGTCTTGAGCCACCGGAGCTCTTCCGCTACGCATTGGGGGAGCTGCCCGCGAAGATAACGCGTATTCTCATGAAGGCTAAAAGGGATGACGCTTTAGCAATACTGAGGGCGACGAGGGGAATGCGGCTGGGCGCCAACAAGATAGCCGAGGTGGTGAAGTGCGCGCTGGAATGCGCCTGGCGTGACGGTATAAGCGTCTCCGAATTGCTGGACAGTGAGGAACTAAGGGCCTTTGAGGGTGATGGCGAAGGCTTTAGGGCAGCGCTTCGAAAACTTCGCTACCCAACCGTGACGAGTTGGGACGAGCACTTTTCTGAGGACGTCAGAGCGTTAAAACTTCCGGATGGAGTAACCGTCTCCCACTCTCCCGGTTTCGAGGGGGGCAGGTTGAGGCTTACTTTCGCTTTTTCGTCGTTTGAGGAGCTGGGCGGGGATATCGGCGAAGTTTCTGAGATGCTTTCAACGGGAGCTTTCGCCGGTTTGGAGAAATATCTGGGATGAATTCGCAACTGACCCCGGCAGCCGTGGTAATCGACCGTGGAGTTGCCGAGGCCCCCTTTACCCGCTCTTTGCTCTCGCGGCTCCCAAAAAACATTCCCGTAACCATAAGGGAGGATGGGAGCCCCACTCCAAAGGGAAAGAGGACACTTTTCATTACCCGCGAGCAGGGCTCGTTTCTAAAAAAATGTCCCTGTTCTCCGGGCGTTGTTGAATGTGGCTACTATGTTTTCACCCTTGGCTTTCAATGCCCATTCGCCTGCTCATACTGTTTTTTAAGGTTCTATGCGCCGGATGAGCCTCTTACCCTGTACGCCAACCTTGAGGATGCCGCGCTTGAGTTCAGGGCCGCCGCCAAGGGGTGGAAGCGGCGTATACGAGTAGGCACCGGTGAATTTACCGATTCGCTGGCCCTTGACCACCTGACGCAACACTCCGCCTATCTTTCGGAGTTGGTGCGTCCCCTCCCGAATGTCCTTATGGAGGTCAAGACAAAGTCCGGCAACGTTGAGGCTCTTCTGGCTGCCGACCCGCCGAAAAATCTAATAGCCGCATGGTCAGTCAACCCTCCCAGCTTTATGGCCAACGACGAGGGGGGGACAGCCACCCTTGATGAACGCCTAAGGGCGGCGGGGCGCTATGCCGAGGCCGGGAGAAAAGTTGCTTTTCACTTCGACCCCGTGGTTATGGTGGAGGGGTGGCGTGAAAAGTACCTGGCGGTTATAGCGGGGATATTCGATGCGGTAAAACCGGAGGCGGTGGCGTGGATAAGCGTCGGGACGCTACGATTCCCAAAGCGTTTTATAGAGGAGTGGGGGGCGAAGCTCTCCGGCAACCCGCTCTTCTTTGATGAGTTCGTCCCTTCGCCGGATGGGAAGCTCCGTTACTTTTGGCCCAGGAGGCGCGAAATCTACCGCTTTTTCGCCTCCGGCATCAAGGAGCTTGGAGGCAAAGAGGTCCCCCTTTACCTCTGCATGGAGTCAAACGAGATGTATTCGAGCGCTTTTGGATGGCCGGTCTCCGAGGGCGATGTCGAGAACTTTCTTACCGGGATGGCAAGAGGGCCGCTTTTGCCCTATGATTGATTGGGCATAAAACTCACGCAGAGGACCTAGATGGAACTTTATATAAAAATATTTCGAGAAGCGGCATGGCCCGTATTTTTGATGCTCGCCATTGAGCGGTCGTTGGTCACGTTCTTTCTCAATACTCCAAAGCAGATTGAATGGGTTCGTAACCATTGGTGGCTTCACCCGAACGCGATTACACGTTACCGCTACCCCATGGGCGTCGCCTCTGTGCTCTTGATGCACTATGGATACCCCAGAGTAGCTATATGGTGGTTCGCCTTCTGGATGATTACAGACCTTACCGATGGGGATATAGCGCGAAAGTGCGGCCTCACCTCGGAGCGGGGCGCAAGCCTGGACCCCTTCTCGGACAAGCTGATGTACATACCCGCCCTAATCTACCTATCTTGGTTGGGCAAGTTGTCAGTCCCCATGGTATCCGCGTTCGTAGCGTTGGATATAATTGGTCAGTTAACAAGAACCTTTATTAAAAACAAGTCAGCGAATCTGTTCGGCAAAGCGAAAACATTCCTCGTCGTCTGCCTTATCGTAGGGACCACGGTGGAGATGCTCTATGGGCCCATGCCCCACGCCCGAATCATAGATCCGCTAATGGGTTTTTGCGTGGGACTCGCCTTCTGCTCGGTGGTATTCAAGATAATCCCCAACTACTGGTATGCGAATATCCTCAGTATAATGAATCTTGTATGCGGGCTCTCGGGTATAGTGCTGATCTTGATGGGGTATGACCTCATCTACGCCTTTGCGCTTGTCTTTTTAGGGCAATTCCTCGATCTGTTCGACGGGCGGGCGGCGGAGAAGTGGGGCTCGACTCCAAAGGGCGAGCTCTTCGACGATGTGGCTGACGGCACCTCCTTCGGAGGGACCATCGGGCTTTTGGTCACCTTCTCCTTTGACAATCTGCTAGTGGGAGCACTCTTCGGGGCACTCCACCTTGTAGCTACCGCTTACCGCCTCGTCAGATTCATAATTCGTAAGAGAGCCGCCGGAGTCGAGGGGGGGGTGGAGTGGTTTTGCGGCATGCCCTCGCCTGGGGGTGCGCTGGTCACGGGCACTGCCTGTCTTCTCATACCAAATGAGATTTTAAAGGGTGCGCTGGTGGTTATAACGGCTTTCTTGATGGTATCGTCCGTGCCGTATCCACACTTCGGCAGAAGGCTTTTGCCTAAAATACCGAGAACTTTTATGGTAATGGTGCTCGGCGCCTTCACTATACTTCTTGCCTTTGCCGTCAAATGGAAGGACTACTCGGCGCCTCTTAATGTGGTCTTCTTTGTGGCGCTTGTATATCTAGTCTCGCCGATTTTCGTGAAGGCGTCATCAGACACATCTACGGCCTGAACCGTGCCTTATAGAGTTCATGCAGTGTAAAAAAAGCGAGCCAGGATAGCGGGTTATCTATACATGGTGTCAATAAAGCATGGCCCGATGAACTCTCCAGCATCCGCTTTTGCATGTTTCAGCTCCGCCTCAACGGTGTTCAGCACCATATTATTTCCGTCGGAGAGATAGACGTAGAATACCAAGGTAGTGCTCTCACCCAGCCCGGGAAACTCTATGTAGTTGGTGCTAAGCAGCGTCAACTCCCCGGTGCTTGCGTCCAGTGCAAAGGTCTCCATGTGGGTTGGTTCAGGGGGCAGGTACCAGGTTAGCGCGCCGCTTTCAGGGTCGAACCCTTCAAATACCGCCAGAATTGTTCCCAGCGGCGTCTCCGGCGCTATTGAAATCTCAGGCGGGTACATTATCGGAGGGTCATCAACAAAGGGGGAGTCCGCGTAACGCACCTCCACCCGGCCAGCGCCGGAGGGGTAGCCGACGGCTCCATCTACGTATTCGTCGCCATCGGCATCAAAGGCGACCATATCCGTCTGGGTGATCTCTATATAGATCGGGTCGGCAGGGTCTGTCGGTAGCGTAATTGGCGTGGGCGCGATCCCCCCAGAGATTCCCAGAAAGAGGTATGGGTCGCCATTTATCGTAGCCGCGATATCTAGGTAGTCGTCGTTATTAAAATTAATCGCCATTATCTTTGAGCCGAGCTCCCCATTCTCGGTCAAGGATATAATTTCCTCAAAGGGCTCCTCTGAAAGGCCGAATTCGCCGCCTTGATAGAGATAAATGGAACCGCCGTCACTTCCCGGCGCGCCAACGGCAAGGTCTATGAAACCATCCTGGTTGAAGTCGCCGGTTGTGAGTGAGGTGCCGAAGGCTGTCGCGCCCAGTGGAGGGATCAGGTCGACATTGTCGGGAAAAGCGAAGGCAAAGGAAGCGCTTGTAAGCACAAAAACCGCCAAAAATAATTTAGCAAAGGACATAAACTCACCCCTCTGGATTCAAAAGGCACATTTTAAGCCTGACCACCACTTATACCAGAAGCAGCCCTTGAATGGGAGTTTGATCGGGCCTTAATTCATCGCGGCAAAGGCTCTTAACGGCACCTTGGCGTTAGAATCTGAAAAGTTTTTTCCCATATTTATTGACTTGTCCGTTAAGCGTACTTATCTTTCCACTAGAACTGGTACCCGGCAAACCCACTGGGCTGTCCGGGGTTTTTTTTGTGAAACGCAAATTTTAATAGATGGAAGGAAGTCTGATGAAGATTGAATCCAAGAAGCATGTGACCATACACTACACCCTTACTTTGGAAAGTGGTGAGCAACTTGACTCGTCCCGTGGAGGCGACCCCCTCTCTTTCGTAGCAGGCTTCGGGCAGATTATCCCCGGCTTGGAAAATGCCCTCGATGGCCGCTCCACCGGTGATAAGTTCACCGTCAAAGTCTCCCCGGAGGACGGGTACGGCCCTGCTTCCGACGAGATGTGCCGCGATCTGCCCCGCGAAAATTTCCCAGCGGATATGACCCTTGAGCCCGGACAAGGCTTTACCGCCCAGGGCCCGCACGGGCCTGTCTCCTTTACCGTTGTGGAGGTTAAAGATGATGTGGTTGTGGCAGACTTTAACCATCCGCTGGCAGGCAAGGAGCTTAATTTCGATGTTGAGGTAATGGAAGTACGCGACCTGACAGAGGAAGAGTTCGACATCCTCACTGCGCAGATGACCGCCGCGTCTTCCTGCGGCTCCGGGTGCGGCTCCGATTGTGGCACCGACAGCACTTGCGGCCCCTCCGGCTGCAACCCCGGCGGTGGCTGCACCTGCTAAATTAAAAGTACTTATTTGCCGATAAAAAGAGGGCCGGGCGCATAGCGTTTCGGCCCTCTTTATGTCTCACGGTGACAGGGGGGCTGTAGGTGTTGTATTCTATATCATGAACGAATTCACAGGCGGTTGGGCTAATGGACGCACCTATATATCTTGCGAATACCACACATCTTATCATTCCCGAGAGGCCTGGGAGCCTGCTTCACCCCTCTGCCTCCTTCCTGCCCCTTGTTGGGCGGGGGGCGGAACTTGAGGGGATAGACAGCTTTTGTAACTCAGGCGCCCCTTTCAGGTGGCTCACGGTTTTTGGGAATGGGGGCGTCGGCAAGACCAGATTGACCCAAGAGGCGGCGGCGAAAGCCTCCGCCGATGGCTGGTTGGCCGGTTTTGTTCCTGGTGACGCCCTTGACGCCTGGGTGTCTTCTCCCGAATTCGCCACGTTCAAGCCCCTTCAGAACACCCTCATGATTATTGATAACGCGGCGCGCAAATCCGAGGTTCTAGAGAACCTCATAGTGCACTTCGCCAAATGGGGCAGAGAAGAGGGGCGTAGCAGCGGAAAACGCGTGCGGCTCATCCTCATTGAGCGCAGGGCGGCGGTCGAGGCCGGATGGTTCGGGGAGATGCTGCATCGCCTGAGCGGACCGGAGTGGGAAGCGGTCCAGTCCTCGATGGAGATGCCGCTGAGGCTGGGCTTCCCCGGCAGGGAAGACCCCGACAATACGATGGTAGAGATCCTCCAGGAGTCGCTTGATGCTTGGTCGGACCTGTGCCAGAAGGAGGCCCCCAGGCTCCCCTCTCTAAGCCGCGAATCGTTGCAGGCGCTAAGGCTGAACACGGATCGCAACCCGGTATATCTTCAGCTGGCGGCGATTCGCGCGTGTGAGACCGGCTCTGCGGTTAATATAACCGATTGGGACCAGGGCGACCTTCTACAGTGGGCGGTCGCACGGGAGCGCGCCGCTGTCCGGGGCCTTTGCCCAAAGGGCTCAGACCCCATCCTGGTTGAACGCGCAGTAGCGTATCTTGCTTTTTGCGGAGCCAGGGACAGCAAAGATGACGGCTTTATAAATCTCCTCCGCGCGGACGCCCTTTGTCTCGGCGCTTCGGAGACCGCGATCGACGGAACCCTCATGGGGCTCAAGGCTACGGCGGGCCGAGGCGGGGTAGAGGATGGGCGGCAGCTTTACATACCTATTATCCATGACCTTATAAATGGCGCTTTCGGGGTTTTGGTGATCTCCGAATACAGGGCACAGATGGAGGAGTGCATAGAGGTCGCGATAGGTGTGGACCCTGAGCTGGTATGGCTCAATCTAATAAGGACGACTGGAGACCTATCGGGAATAAAGGGCTTTGAGCTCGTTAACCATTGGCTAGACATGGTGCTGAGCGAGCGGCCCGTTGAGGAGCTTATATGGGTTTCCCGCCAGACTTCTCTTCGCAACTCCAACCTCGCCGCCTTTGGAATATCGCTGCACGAAACGCTGGTTTTAAAACTTCAGCAGACACCGGCCTACGCTTCAGTGCGGGCGGACACGATGAACCGTCTCGCCGTTGCCAACTTTGAGCTCGGCAATGTGGGCGGCGCCCTTGAGACCGCGCGCCGGGCGGTTGAGGCATACAGCAAGCTGGTTGAGGATGACCCGGCGAATTATCGGAGGCTTGCCAATTGCCTCAACAACCTCGCCGCTTTCGAGGCTATTCAGGGTAAGGCCGTCAATGCTGCCAAAGAGGGTCTTCGAGTGGTGCAGATCCGCACGGACCTGGCAAAAGAGGAGGGCGGGCAGGAGGAGGCCGAGCTCGCCGGCGCATGGACAAACCTGGCAGCGTATCAACACCATGCCGGCAGTTATCGTCCGGCGCTAGAGGCCGCAGAGGAGGGCGTCAAGCAGTGGGAGAAACTTGCTCGCAGCAACCCAAGAGTTTACGTGCCTGGGTTTGTTCAGGCCCTTAACAACCTTGCCATTTCCCATGCTAGGCTTAGGGAATGGGATGAGGCGCTTGCGCCGGCGGAGAGGGCAATTGGTTTTCTTCGCGGCCTATCCGAGAAGAATCCGGACGCCTTTGATTCTGAGCTTGCAGCGGCGCTTGCCAACGTCACCCCGGTGTACGGCGCGCTGGGACGAGCCTCGAAGGCTGTCCCTGCCGCTGTCGAAGCGGTGGAAATCTATGAGCGTCTCTCCCAGAGAAACGCTGACGTCTGGAAAGATGACCTCGCGCTCGCGTTAAATAACCTGGCGGCAGAGCTTTTACGGAGTGGGAGGCGTGAGCAGGGCGAGAAGGTCGCCAATCGCTCTCTTTCACTATATAAATCACTTCTTGTCGATGGCCGGACACGCTTTGCCGTGCCCTACGCTACGGCGCTCAACAACCTGGCAGCGCTCACCGATCTAAATTTGGCTCCTGAAAAAGCCCTAGCGGCGGCATCGCGTTCCGCCGAAATACATGAGCAGCTAACGAGCGTGAGGCCAAAAGCATTTCTGGAGCGGCACGCAGCATCCCTCGCCAACCTTGGCAGGATAATGGGTGAGGCGGGACTCGTGGAGAAGGGGATCTCCTCAGTTAAGCTTGCTATATCGGAGTTTAAAAAGCTCGTTGACGCCAACCCGGACGGCTATTCTCTTGAGTTTGCCGCGGCCCATGGTCAAGTTGCAGAACTTTACGCTATCTCCGGTGACCTGGCTGGAGGTATAGAGCATCTTGAAAGGGCTCTTGGCATTATGCGGCTGCCAATGTCGAAACGTATAGGTCCCTCGATACCGCTATTTGCGACCATTGCAAAGCGGTATGTGGAGCTTTGTGAGGTCGCAGTCAAGCGGCCCTCCTTTGAGCTTTTGGGCCATTTCGACAACCTTCTGGATTACCATTACAAAAAGAGAGCGCGTTGATTTATAGGTCAAACAAAAAAAGCCCGCTGCTTGCGGGCTTTTTTTGTTGCCGAAACTGCCTCATCAGCTCTCGAAAAGCTGGGTGGAGAGGTATCTCTCGCCGGAATCGGGAAGTATGGTCACGATGGTTTTACCCGCAGCCTCTTCAGTTGCCGCCAACTCCAACGCCGCAGCCATTGCCGCTCCGCTGGAAATACCGCAGATAATACCCTCTTCGCGTGCCAGTCTGCGCGCTGTTTCCATCGCGGCTTCATCGCTTACCGTAGTCACCCTGTCAACCTGGGAGAGGTCCAGAGTCGCGGGTTTGAATCCGGCGCCGATGCCTTGAATCTTGTGGGGGCCGGGGGAGCCGCCGCTCAATACCGGTGAAGCTTCCGGTTCTACTGCGATAGAGGTGAGGGCAAGGCCCTTTTCACCCTTTAAGTAGCGGGAGACGCCGGTTATCGTTCCGCCCGTTCCGACGCCCGAAACGAAGAAGTCGACTTTGCCGCCGGTGTCTGAAAATATCTCCGGGCCCGTAGTTTTGAAATGTATCTCGGGATTTGCCGGGTTCGAGAATTGGTCGGGCATATAGAACTTAGCCGGATTTTCGCTCGCCATATCCGTGGCGGTACCTATGGCACCACCCATACCCTTCGAGCCGGGGGTCAAAATCAGCTCAGCTCCGAAAGCTTTCAGCAGCTTCTGCCGTTCGACGCTCATCGTTTCGGGCATCGTAAGCGCGAGCTTGTACCCTCGGGCGGCGCAGACAAAGGCAAGCGCTATCCCAGTGTTGCCGCTGGTGGGCTCCACAATGGTCATGCCGGGCTTAATAACGCCTTTGCTTTCGGCGTCCAGTATTAAATTCCTTCCGACCCTGCATTTCACTGAAAAGGCCGGGTTCCTTGCCTCCACCTTCGCAAGAACCGTAGCTTTAAGGCCTTTCGTGAGGCTGTTTATCCTCACCAGAGGGGTGTTTCCTATGGATTGGCTATTGTCGTCGAATATTCGCATAATTTCCATCCTGTAAATCGTAGGGTTGTAATAGCAATTTAACCGTACTTATTGAATTGGTCAATATCTACAGGAAAAAAATACATGCGAAAGTGTGCCAACACATATATTTAAATACGCATAAAAAAGAGTAGAAACAAGGGCGACGGAACGCCGTCACCCTTGTTTTGTTGGTATCATAATGTCTAAATTAGCTTGCTGTCTTTTAGGAATTCACGCACAGCTCGTGGAATCGAGTCCGCGCTGGATAGCTCCTCTATCTTTGCGGCGGGGAGGACATCTTTTGTTTTTGCGATGAGCCGTGGAAGGGCTGGAAATTTTTTCAGTGCGTGCTTTTGTGCAACAGGAGCGGCGAGAGAGTTTGCATCACCTGTTTCGGAGAACCCCAGCGGGGGTAGCCACACGAGGTTCCAGGCGCTTTGATAATGATCTTTCGCCAAGTCGTATGTGGTGGACGCATCTCCGCCCGCTTCTTTGCCGGCTCTCTTAAGCGCGCTTCCGGCATATTGGAGGGCTATATCTACATCACCATCACGCATCTCCTTAAAAAGCGCCTCAGGGGTGTCGTGGTCGATTATCTGTACGGTCGTCCCAGTACGTTCATTTATGAGGATTGCCAGCACTTGGGCAACCACTTTGCTCTCAGGAGTTGAATCCGTACCCACTACAAGTGATTTGCCGACACAGCTAAGAGCCGCCGCCGGTATGATAAGCGCTAGAATAGCCGCAAAGACTTTCTTTTTCACTTCAGACTCCCTCTATGTTTGTTTCTTGATGCATCAAAAATCTTTGACGCCTTTTACAGTGAAAGAGTGTACAGCGCCAGGCCTTGTACCAATAAAAAGCATTTCTCCGACCAGGTGAGGGGAGGAGAGGACCGCTTCTCCCACACTGGTTCTATCTCTCACCACTCCGTTTTTCGCATCCAGCAGGTAGAGGCTCCCCCCCGCCGTTGCTACCGCTATGGAACCACCAATGGCGGCCCCGCGGCCCCTTATCCCTCCGTCAAGTTGCGCGCGCCATAGCTCCTTGCCCGTTGCTACGTCGTAGGCGGAGTAGGTCCCCGAATCGTCCCCCTGAAAGATGTGCCCACCTTTGGTCAGAGGTTGCGCGTACCAAGCGCCCCCCGCAATCTGGCGCGTCCAAATCAGCTCGCCGCCGAAAGTAAGGGCGTAAAGAGACCCCTTCTTGTCCGCGATGAAAATCCTCTCGCTATCGGATGCGGCAGCTGAAATAAGGGGAGCAGCGGCTTCAAAGCGCCATCTCTCATCTCCCGTCGAAGAATTTAATGCCAATAACGTGCCGGACTCAGTTGGAACCAGGATGGTTTTTTCACCAGCTGACTCGATTACGGTTAGATCACCCCTGACAGGCGCGCCGACCGTTACCATCCAGCGTTCAATAAATTTGTTGTCGGCTATACCAAATAAATATACCCGGCCTGCCCATGTAGCTGCCGCTAGCTCCTCTCCTATGAAGAGGGGGTAGGATTGACGGTGGTCGTCAGCCGGAGAGGGGGCCTCTATAAATGAGTCGAGTTCCTCTAAGGTTATCGCGTCGAGGAGGCGTATTGAGCGGTCCCACCCCTGAATGACCAGGTAGTATCTTCCGCCGGATTTTCCAAGTGCCGGTCTTGAGTCGCTTATGTCTCCTATGTCGGCGCCGGCGATCTTTGTTCCGTCAAAGAGGCCCACCCTGCTGAGAGTGCCGTCCCATGAGGGGAAGTAGAGTCCCAATTCATCGCCGGAGAGCGCATCAACGAAGCCATCCAAGTATACGCTCCAACCTTTTTTTAACAGCGGCCAGCCAGAAGGCCCTGCGCTTTCGACTTTTCCGGGGGCTATGACAAGTTTGGCCTCTTCGCTGACCGTGCTCGTGGGCAGAGGGTCCTTCTCCCACTGGTTGCCATGCGTTTTAACCGTGCCGACGTAGAAATCGCCGAGGCGTAAAGGCAGCTCATTTCCTGTGAAGAGGTTGCCGTAAAAATCCGAACCCTTGTCACCCTCGAATAGAAAAAGGCCCCGTCTGTTCTCCCTGAACCACGAGGTTTTTACGGTGTTTTCAGAGGCGCGTGAATTGTAGCCTTTACCTGTGTTCTGGCTGAAGAGGCAGCGTGTGAAGTTTACGTGTGATTCGCCGATGCGGGTCGCATCAAGATTGTCACGGAATATGGAGTCTTCGATATTCCCCGAGGTAAAGTGCAGATGAAGCCCCCTTGTCGCGCCCTCCAGAATCAGATAACTCACCTTAAGGCGCGAAAAATCAAGCCTGAACTCCCCCCATAAACCCGGAGCGGGGGCGGCGCCGAGTGTCGTGAAGGTGACCGGCGCATCGAGGGAACCGTCAATCTGAAGGGTGCCCTCTTCCATCGTCAACGATAGATCGCCAAGCCCATCGGCATCATCATCTCTTACGGCGAATCTTACTATGGTCCCCGGAGCTATCTTAAGGGTCGAGCCACGCGGTAAGGTCAAGGACTCCCTGATTTCAACTACCCCTGACCACTCAATGGTCTTTGGATCGTAGCTGCCTTTAACCTCCGGTGTTGAGCAACCACCGACAAAGAGGAGGAGAGCGGCCATGAGGACGCATGCGGTTACAGCTCTCATGGAGTAACCCTCGCGGTAATATTAATTCCGCCGGTTGTGCCCCCCGGGGTTAGATCAAAACGGCCTTCATCGGGGCCCTCCGCGAAGCCGACCAGTTCACCGGAGGAGGGGGGCGCGCCTATTAACTGCCTTACGCCAAGATAAAATTTGCCGGTGAGGCTTGTGGATATGGTGAAAGTGCCGTCTGAACCCGTAGGCTCGGAGAGAAAAATGGGTTCGCCGAGCATGTTTCTGTTCTCGTAGAGAGCTGCGCGCATGCCGGACAAAGGCGCTCCCTCAGCGTCGATGACTACGCCCTCGATCTTTGCGAATTTGGTTAAAAAGCGGGCTTGCTTTTCACGGGAAGGCAGGGCCAGGAGCTCGATATCGGCATTTAATGTCACCCCACGCTCAACTGTCATGCGCAGCCCCGGCGCGATGCCGAAGAGGTCTCCGGGTTTGAGGGGACCTATTTCACGTCCGGAGGCGCGCTTTTTTACCGTAGCGAAATAGCTGCCAGGTTCGATAATCATGTTGAATTTGCCATCTTCGCCTGTGGGTGCTGATGTGGCGTAGGGCTGGCCTCGAAAGCCTGCCTCCGCGCTTAGGTACAAAGATACCTTGGCATCGGCCACGGGGTGTCCGTGGAGGAGCACCCTCCCCTTTATAAGCGATGTATCAGTATCGTTTTTTGAAAAGAGGGGCTCGTGCGCCGGTACCAGCGGCAGGGTGAGGCCACGCTGGTGAGCCCCGACCCTTAAAGGATTTCTGCCGAAAAATGCAAAAAGATCTCCAGCCTTGCTTCGGGCTGTTATCAGGTATATCCCCGCGGGCGCTTCAATTAAAAAGCGGCCGCTCTCTTCGCTGACTGTTTGGGTTAATAGCTCCGGCGCACCTGGCTTTGTAAATTCGCCTAAGGGGTATAGAGACACTATCGCCCCCTCGTAACCCCTGCCGTCAAGGGATACGAGCCCAGCGATGGTTACCCTGCCGCCACCATCTACCACAGGCGAGAGCGAGGCGCATCCGCCTAGAATCAGGAGAAGGGTTATACAAAAAAGGAGGCTGCCCGGCAGCCTCCTTTTTGTTTGTTTATGCCGCCTTTTAGCGGAGCGCCACTTTGCCGGGCTCTTCAATGGTAAGGACCTGTCCGGGAGTGACGTTTTCAATTACCTTGACCTGACCGCTTGGGAAGCGAACTTCAACGGTGTAGGTCTTAGTGGCGTCTACGCCGAAGTGCAGCTCCTGCGGGGGCTGGGCGCAGAAGCCGGAGGAAGTCGCCATGTCGGCTACGCCCTCGACTTTGTCGCCGGAGCGTACCCATACGCGTGAGCCGACGCCCATCGCGTTGGAGAGTGTGCCGGTGAGGCGGACCTTGAGCCAGTTGCCGTTGTTGGTGGAGTTCAAGAATAGCTTGTTCTCGGCAGCCCAGTTGACCGCGTAGAGGTCGAGGTCGCCGTCGCCGTCGATGTCGGCAAAAGCGGTGCCTTTAGTGCGTACAGCAGCGCAGCGCGTCGAGGGGCTGTCGCTTGCGATGTCGGTGAAGGTGCCGTCGCCGTTGTTCCTGTAAAGCTGATTGGCTACCTTGCAATCGCCCTCGTAAAGGTCGAGGTCGCCGTCATTGTCGAAGTCGCCGAAGGCCGGGCCCTTGCCCCATCCCGTGTCGGCGAGGCCGGCGCTCTTGCCGGCGGGTGTGAATACGCCGGTGCCGTCATTGATGAAGTAACCGTTGGAGCCCACATAGTTGGAGATAAAGAGGTCCAGGTCTCCGTCCTTGTCGGTGTCGGCGAAGGCGGCGCCCAGGCCCCAGCCGTTGTCCGCTATGCCGGAGGCGCGAGAAGTGTCGGTAAAAGTTCCGTCGCCATTGTTAATGTAGAGGGTGTTGGGCTCTCCGGCGGGGTAGCGGCCGTTAACTACGTAGAGGTCCTGGCGGTTGTCGCCGTTTACGTCTGCCCATACCGCCATCCATGACCATGAGCGGTCGCCGACGCCTGCTCTGTCGGTTACATCGGTGAAGGTGCCGTCGCCGTTGTTACTGTAAAGCTGATTGGCTACCTTGCAATCGCCCTCGTAAAGGTCGAGGTCGCCGTCATTGTCGAAGTCGGCGGAAGCAGTGGCGTAGGTGAACTCCTTGGAGCCAACGCCCGCTTTGTCGGTGACATCGACGAAGGTGCCGCCCACATTCCTAAGAAGGCGGTTGGCTTCAATCTCATATCTACCGCCCTTGGGGAGATAGAGGTCGGTCCAGCCGTCGTTGTCGTAGTCGAAGAAAACGGAGCCCATGACGAATCCTGCGTCGCCAATGCCCTCGCCCGCCTCGGCGGTAATGTCTGTGAAAACTCCTTTGCCGTCATTGCGCAGGAGTTTGTTTGCGCCGCCCTTGTTTGAGACGTATAGGTCCCAGTCTCCGTCGTTGTCGATGTCGGCGAACGCCACGCCCTTGCCGTTGCCCGCGTCACCGACCCCTGACTGGGAGGTTATGTCGGTGAAAAGTGGCGTACCCGCGAAGGCGGGGCCTGCCGCCATAGCGGCTGCGATTAGGGAGATGGTTAAACGTTTCATTGCCGACTCCTTTGTCTAATGTTCGTCGGTAATTCGTCATAGATTAAATTGTCTGACGCAAGGTTCGTCATCCAAGGCTCATTCTCAAAAAACCGAGGAGTATTGAACCCGCGAGCCCTGTAAGTATGAATGATACCACCACTCGCGGCAAAAAGATCGCTGAAAGTGCTCCAATAGCCGGAATGGACGTTACCGGTCCGGCCATCAGAAAAGCAATATCCGCGCCAACGGCGATGCCTTTCGCCTGTAGCCCGGCTAGTATGGGCACAACCGGAACCTGATGGGCGGGGAGCGGAAGCGCGACGAGCGCAGCCGCCACGACCGAGGTCACGCCCTCCTTGCCGACAAGCCACGTTACCCAATTTATGGGCACAAATAGCTGGATTACAGCCTCCATTACTATGGCTATAGCCACCCACATCCCCACGAAGAGGCCGACGTCGAGGAAGCGGTCTATGAAAAAGCGCAGCTTCGACGCGCGCGGCGTCACCGTCATGGTCTTGAGGATGAGGTTGTTGGCGCAGCCTATCTCGTAAGCGGAGGCCAGCTCACCTTCATCATTATGTACCGGTTTCATACGCACAATGTTTCCAGAAAAATAGCCTGTGCGCACAAGAAAAAGAGTAAGGAATCCTGAGGAGAGGCCGAGGAAGATAGCCCCACCCAATTTCCACCACGCGAGGTCCGCTCCTACGCCGCCCATAGTGAGGAAAAAGGAGCTCGGGTCCATGACCGGCGAAGTGGTAAGTAGCGCCATCAGTGGGGGCAGCGGAACTCCGGAGAGCGCCATGGGTATTATTATTGGCAGGATGCCGCAGGAACAAAGTGGCGAGAAAGCCCCGATGGCGGTAGCGACGAAGATTGAGAGGACCCCGTAGCGGCCCACGTATTTCCTTACATTCTTGTCAAGCTGATAGGTCTTTATCAGCGCCGCGACGGTGACGCCGATGAGCGTAAACCACCACATCTTCCCCGCTTCGGTGAGTACGATGTGGAAAAACTCCTTGGCAAGCTCCATCAGATGCGCTCCAAAACCTCTACCAACTCCTCCTGTGGAGCCTCTTCGAGGTCGAGGAGAATTTCCTCCATCCTCGCGGCGTCGCCGCCTGAGCGCCTGAGCTCGGCGTACTCCTTGCCGCGCCTGAGGGCTTCTTCAGAGAGGCGCACGGTTATATACATCCGCCTGGTTTTGTTTGTGGCGGTGAGGCGATGTTCGCCCTCCGGGCGCACCTCTATATTGTTGTTGCCTCCGGTGGTCCCCAACGCGAGCTGGATGCCGTCGATGGCGCAGGTCTGGTGATGGTAGAGCGCCGTAACATCTCCGCTTTCGCCATGACGCCCGACGTGAGCGCGGGCGGCCAGTCCCAGCCGAGCCCCTAGAATGGACATGGGGCAGCGATGCCCGTGGAGCATGTGAAGGGCGTCGAAGAAGGTTCGCCGACCCTCCTTAGAAAGCGTAGTGGTGAGGGCAGTCATTCTTGTCAATCTCCAGGTAGACCTCGGTCATGTCGGGGGTGAGCCAGGGCTCGACCTGGGTTAGCGCTTTCTCGAAATCTTCGAGGGTCACAACTTCGCGGTCGGCCATAACGGCTTCCAGCGCGGCGCGTTTACAGAGCGACTCGGCATCCCAACCTACGTAGCCCTCGGTCTTATGCGAGAGCTCTTCGGCGGTGACGCGCGGATCCACCGAGGGCATCTTGTCGAGGTATATCTTAATCATCCCTTCGCGGTCGATTGCCCTCGGGGGGTGGACGAAGATCTTGCGGTTGAAGCGGCGCTTCTCCTTTATTATGGCCTGATCGACGGTGTCGATGCGGTAGCAGGAGCCGACGAGCATGACATTCTCGTTCTCCTGGATCTTGTCTATCTCGCGGATGAAGACCTCGGAGAGCTCCTTGTCGGCGAAGGTGGGCGGTATGCCGCGCAGGTTGCCCGGCCCCCACTCATAGGAGCACCCGGCGCGAGGGCAGAGCCACTCCGTATCGGAGATGAAGAGGACGCAGGGCGCTTCATGCACCGCGTCGTGAAACGCCTCTTTGACCTGCTCGGGTTTGCCCAGCATCTCCTGCCCGGATACGTAGACGAAGGAGACCCCCGCCTCGGTCGCCGCAGCCTCGGCGAGCATCGTTATTCCTACGCCAAGCGGGCCCCAGAGCATCACCCCGGCGGGGCGCTGTAAGCCGACCTTCTTCATAAGGTCAGGTTTCATAAGTGGGAGAGAGACCATCTCCTTTACATGCTGTTTGACCTCGGCGAAGCCGCCTATATCGTCCCACGTAAGGGTGGGTTTTTTTACCTCGTAGAAAATTTTGTCTAGCTTGCGGTGCATGTCGGGTCCTCTGTTCGGGTTCCGTGTAAGTTGTTTTAAGTCCTCTAGAATAAAGCAAGAGGTGTGCCTGATGAAAGCGGCAAGGGTCCGTCGCCGCAAACCCGCCTGGCAAATATACCCAAATGCGGTTGAAATTGGTACAGGCGAGCTTCTCCTGTCTCTACATATCTTTAAATAATCGATTGAAGGGTCACTTCAGCCAACTTGACGACTTGCGCCGGGATAGGCACCTCCGCCCCGCATCGCTGTCACTTTTTACTCCATTAAGTGATATAGTCAATGAAACTGATAACAAACGGAGGAGCAGAGATGAAGAAGCTGTTGCCGTCCCTCTTGGTAGCGTTCGTGGCACTGGCGGTGGCCTCCGGCGCATTGGCCCGCACAAAGCTGACCGCATTGCCTGAGCGAGAGGTGGTCACCATCCGCCTCGACAACCCCGACGCGACCCTCATCGAAGAGGAGCGCGTACTGGCCCTTCAGGCAGGTGAAAACCAGGTTGATTTCTCCTGGCGAGGGGTAGGGGTAAATCCGGACTCGATACGCCTAAAAGCCCTCTCGCATCCGGAGTCCGTCACACTCCTGTCCGTCTCATACCCGCCTGGCGAAGCCGCCTTAGTCTGGCGGATAAACGCCTCGGAGCCTTTGGAGGAGAGGGTTCGGATCAGCTATCTGCTGCGCGATATAGACCGCCTCGTCGCCTACCGCGCGGTTGCGGACAAGGCTGAGACGACCCTCGATATAACTGGTCTCAGGGTGTTGCGGAACTTCTCCGGTGAGGATTTTGACGAAGCCATTATTGCGATGGAGGGAGGCTCGCTGCTGACTACTCCCTCTAAAAACGGCGAGACGCGCCGCGCGGTGCTATTTCGCGCGAATGACGTGCCGATGACAAAGACCCTCGTCTGGGACTCCGGCAAACTGCCGTGGGAGCCCGCCCGCGAGGAGCAAGATGTCTCGATACCGGTTTTCTACGAGTTCATCAACACAGCCGACGCCGGGCTGGGGCAGGGGAGCCTCTGGGAGGGGAAGATGCGCGTCTTTCAGGATGACGGGCATGAAGCGACGATATTCCTGGGTGAGGACAACGTAGAATTCACCCCGCCGGGGGCAAAAATGCGCGTGAATATAGGTTTTAGCCGAGACGTGCGGGTAACAAAAAAGCGCCTTGAGGTGGAGGAACTGAACCATCGTCCGAGCCGTAAAGACCCCGTGCTGCGTGATAGAGTCGAGCGCTTTGCTTTCACTGTGGAGAACTTTAAAGACACACCGGTGGCGCTGGAGATAGTCGAGCATCCCGGCGGCGATTGGGAGGTTGGCGAGGCCAATATGGAGTGGGAGCGTAAAAGCTCGCGCGAACTTCTCTTGCATGTGCCGCTGGGGCCAGGCGAGAAGCGGGAGTTGGCATATAGCACCCTTACTCGCGACATCTGGAACCGATAGGAGGGGACCATGAAGAAAAAGGCCATAATAGTATTCGCCCTTATCCTCTCCCTGGCGATGCCCGCCGCCGCGCTTGCCAAGGTTGACCTCGTCACCCTGCCGGAGCGCGAGCGTGTGCAGCTCACCATATACAACTCCGCCGACCTTACCCTGGCGCGGGATATGCGAAAGCTGACCCTGCGGGAGGGTGATAACAAGCTCCAGTTCAGCTGGGCGGGAACACTCATCGACCCGACTTCGCTGGAGCTTATGCCGCGAGCCGTGGACAGGGAGATACTGGTTAACGACCTCCTCTACCCCGCCCGTGTGGATGGCGTCGGTATCTGGAACGTCAACTCCAATTTGGCCGGTACGGCGCCCGTGGAGATAAGCTATTTCACCAGCGGCATAAGTTGGCGCGCCTTTTATATGGCAACCCTAACCGAAGATGAAAGCTCTATGTCTCTCAAAGGGTATGTCCTCGTGAATAACCGGAGCGGCGAAGAATATCCCAATGCCGAGACACGCTTGATTGTCGGGAAGATAAATCTCCTGGATCAGGTTGCCGCCCTGGCGAGGCGAGGCGACGCCCCCTACGGCCGGCCGGTGGGCAGCCGCCCGCAGCCTATGGTTCAGTATGAGATGGCAAACGATGAGGTTGCCGCGCCGAGGGCGGTCGCGAAGATGATTATGGGCTCTTCGGCGCCAAAGGAGATAGTGAAGGAGGGGCTAAGTGAATATTTCCTCTACACCATTGAGGGAACCGAGGAGATAAAGGACGGATGGGGCAAACGTCTCGCCTCTTTCTCAGCGGAAACCGTACCGGTGAAGAGCCTATATCGCTACGAGCCGGAGCGCTATGGAGAGAACGTGGCCCGCTTCATCTCCTTCGCCAATGATGACGCGCACGGTCTGGGTGGCGAGCCGATTCCCGGCGGCGACGTGATGGTCTTCCGCGAGCTAGGCCAAGAGGGCGGGCTCACTTTTGTCGGCGCGCGCGCGACCAAATACATACCCAAGGGTGGAGAGGTCAACTTAAACCTCGGCTCGACCCGCGACGTGCGAGTCAAGGTCACCGAGATGAGCGTAGCCAAGGACGACTACGATTGGAGCACCCACAAAGCAACCGGTCGAAACTACATCGATGGTTACGTAGACGTGGTCAGCTACAAAGTAGAGGTGGAAAACCTGCGAGGGCAGCCCTCGACCGTCGAGGTGCGGAGAAATATCGGCTGGAACTACTGGGACATAGTCCCCGCCGGAGACTTCGGCAACTATGAAAAAATCGACGCAGACACTGTTCAGTACACCCTCGCCATGAACCCCGGCGAAAAGAAAACATTTGAATACACGGTGAGGCTGAGGCGGGGAACATTGGCGAAGTAAAGCGCGGCAGTAGAGACTTTATGCAACGTTTCACCTAGGAGGTTACGCGAGGTCTTTGACCTCTTGGTGGCGGTAGCAGGAGGTGAGGTGGTCGTTGACCATGCCGATGGACTGCATTAGGGCATAGCAAATCGTTGGACCGACGAATTTGAAGCCGCGCTTTTTCATATCCCGGCTCATGAATTCGCTGACGGCGTTTTGCGCGGGCACATCCTCGGGGCGCTCCCAGCTATTTTGGATGGTTTTACCCTCTACGAAGCTCCATAGGTAGGCAGAGAGCGGGAGGGAGTGCCGTTGCATCTCCACCACTCTCTTGGCGTTGTTGACGGCAGCCTCTATTTTGCTCCGGTTTCTCACTATCCCTTGGTCGGACATCAAACGCGAAAGGTCCTTTTCGCCATAATCGGCTACTATCTTCGCATCAAAGCCGTTGAAAGCCCGTCTGTAGCTCTCCCGCTTCCCCAGTATCGTAACCCAGCTTAATCCAGCTTGCGCGCCCTCCAAGACAAGCATCTCGAAGAGGCGGTTTTCGTCATAAAGGGGTACTCCCCACTCATTGTCATGGTAGGAGATGTAAAGAGGGTTGTCGCCGCACCAGGAGCACCTGAGCTTATCTTTATTATCCATTATTAGACGATATCATATTTGTGATTTGTTGAAAGAGGGCTTTCCAAATTGGCTTTAACCGCCAAAGAGGGGATCTCCCCACTTAAACGCGTAGGGCGCTATCTCCTCAGCAGTGCGCTCCATCATACATTGGCGCTCTTCGCCGCCGCATTTGTTGCCGCACTCGGCGCATGCCGGAGCAAAGGGGTCTATTTCGTGCTCTGCGTCCGGGTGTAGCCAACTTCTCTGAGAGGTGCCGGGTATTATGAAGGTGGGAGTGCCTACCGCGACCGCTATATGCCTTGGCGCCGAGCAGTTGCCGATGTGAAAGTCGGCCGCTTCTATTAGCGCCGCCATTTTCCTTACCGTAGTTTCAGGTGCGACCTTGACGGCGCCTCCCGATTTATCCGCCAATTCCCGAACCACCGTCTCCTCTCCCGGCCCCCAGAGCGCCAGGGGGGTGGCATCGTATCGCTCGGAGAGCATCTTTGAGAGGTTTGCGTAGCCGTCGACAGTCCACCGCCGATAAGGGTGCTTGTGTGTGGCGTCTACGGTGAAGAGCCGGGCATGACCATCTTCCTTTGTCAGCACCTCTTTTATT
>PKTU01000117.1 GCA_002869005.1 Deltaproteobacteria bacterium | reverse complement strand
ATGGTGACTTTCTGAATAATTTTCCATTGCCTATAAGGGAGCTTAAGGCACCAGGGTGGAGCCGTTTCGAGCTTTTCTGGATCTTTCTCCCTCTCTGTGCTTTGGCAGTTGTCCGTGAACTTATAAAAAGAAAGAATTTTTTACTCGCCCTAACATTTTTATTTTACGCTTCGCTAGCTGTTCGGATGGTTCGATTCATTCCCTTCCCTATGGCTATTTCTTTTCCCTATCTGTATCTTTTCGTTGTTGAGTTATCAAAAAAGATCTCGTCGAGGGTTGGTTGGACGAGGAAAATTGCAATTCCTTCTGCAATATTTTTGCTTTTAATTTCAGTCTCTTATTACGCGTATAGATTAGAGCGGGGGAGAATATATCTGCCATTAGGCTATGGGATAAATGAAAAGGTCGTCCCCGTTGGGGTTTGTGATTTCATAAATGACAATGGCTTAAAAGGAAAAATTTTTAACGAGTTCGACCAGGGCGGGTATCTTGCCATGACACTCTACCCGGCCAAATCTTCGTAGACAGCAGAGGTTTTGCGTATCCGTTTGAGTTCTATCTTGAGCACGTTGATAAACCCAGAGCCGGGACTAGTGCTTTCATCGAGAAATACGGTTTTGATATGGCAGTTGTGCAGCGCCATCCGGTTTCCACAGAGTTTGATAAGTCAGGGTGGTTTAACGGGTGGCCCCTCGTTTATATAGATGGAGTGAGTTACCTCTTCGTTCGTCCTGGAAGTTTCGCCGATTTGAAAACGAAAGAGTACCGTTTTAAACTCATTGACCCCTCTTGGGACCCTGACAAGCTGGCGTTTAATGCGGAGATGAACCCGGATGAATACATGCGCGAAGTTGAAAGGATTGATATTGACAAGATAGCCTCTACTAAGCAGGCGTATGCAATGGCTGTTTCATCATTGACCATTGGGGCAGTTGGAAAAGCTAAAGAATACTTTGAGATATCCTTGGCGCAGACATTTCCCCGAAGCAGAGGGGTTGCTTTTTTTTATACAAAAGTTTTGTATTCCTTGGGAGAAGAGGAGAGAGCCAAGGAAATCTTATTGAGTTTAGCCGATGAAAGCGTAAACGACGAATACGGAATGGAAGCAGTGAAGGCCTTAAAAACCCTATACGGTGTCAATTACTGATATTTCACCAGTTTTGCGATGAAATGTAATTTTCTTCCAAAAAACACATCAACAAAGGGCGGGTAGAGCTTCAACTTGACGAGTTTTTTCTCGACGCGCAGCCCCGCTCTATCAAAGAGCTCATCCCACGCATCTCCTGATAAAAAGTTGTATGGAAGCGCAACCCCATGTTTTGCGTTGCCTGCCCAGTCCATCAATTTGAGAATTTGAGCATCAACAGAGCTATTGGAGGAGTGATCCTTTACAATCACACCTTTTGAGGCGACTCGGACAAGCTCCATGAATAGGTTCTGTGGGTTTTTTGTATGATGGAGAACATCAATGCACTGGACCCACTCGAATTCTCCGTCCTCAAACGGCAGGGTGATGCCATTGAATTTGGTTACATCGATGTGGGCTTCCGGCCTGATAAGGGTGTCTACGCCAACCACATCGAGGTCGGGCCGGGATGATAGGAGCAGCTTGTCTATAAGACCGTCACCACAGCCTACATCTAGAATCTTTGCCCCTTCAGGCAATAGCTCGGATAACAATTCGGCTATTCGCCGGGTCCTGTTTTTAAATGCTACTGCTTCGTGCACTTCGTCAAAGAGCTTCAACCCTAGCTACCCTCATTGCTGTTGAGCTTCAAGACCCCTGTAAAAAAGCTGCCGAGAATGCATTGAAAACCAAGGATAACAGCTGTTATCGAAGGTATAACCACCCGCATCGTCTGTTGCACATCCAGCGGACCGAAGCCCTCGCTAGCCCAATATTCAAGAGAGTATAGGGACCCTGCAAACCCGGCGGCGAGGATGATCAGGCCATAGATTACGCCCGCTTCGAGGGAGACCCGTTTAGAGGCCCTGTATAGCATTGAATCCGGGGGTATGAGCCCGGTAGAAATTGCGAAAACCTTTGTGAAGAGCGCAAATAGCACCGCTTGAAAACCTATGATTATGGAGGTCGACGCGAATAAGAGCGTTTGTATGTCCAGTGTGATGCCGCCAACCTCGATTGGGTTTGCTATAAGCAGCGCGCTCATCGCCGCTCCCAGGATGAATAGGAGCATCCCCGGGTAGAGAAAGAGCCAGTTTGGGCTGAAGAGGAGCATAAACCTGAGATGTCTCCAGCCATCCCGCCAAGTCCGCAGGTGAGGCGCCCGGCTCCTGCCATCCGGGGAGAGGGTCGTAGGCACCTCGGCGATACGCATACCTGAAATAGTCGCTTTTATCACCATCTCGCTGGCGAACTCCATACCCGTGGTCCGAAGGTTCATGCGGTTTGCGGCCTCCTTGGTGAATCCTCTGAGGCCGCAGTGGAAGTCGTCCGCCGGACATTTGAAAAAAAGCTTGCCAATCCAGGTCAATACAGGATTGCCGAGGTATTTATGTAGGAAAGGCATTGCTCCCGGCGCAATACCGCCACGGAAGCGGTTGCCCATTACGAGGTCATACCCTTCGCGCAACTTTTCGATAAAAGGTCCCAGATTTGAGAAATCATAACTGTCGTCGGCATCGCCCATGATTATGAACTTGCCCTCAGCGGCGGCGATTCCGCCTCTTAAAGCGCTGCCGTAGCCTCTCTCGGTGACCGGCACTACCCTGGCACCGCAATTAACGGCTATTTCCTGCGAGCCGTCAGTGCTGCCGTTGTCGGCGATGAGAACCTCCCCGTCAATTCCCAGCTTTTTAAATTCGCCCAACGCTTTTTGTATGCAGACCTTAAGGGTCTCCGCTTCGTTTAGACAGGGCATGAGTACGGTGAGTTCCACTGGATTCTCCCTAAACTAGATGGTGGAAATAAGCGCCGGAGCTTTGACTTTAAGGGACGAAATCATTTCGGATGGGGCGCTTGCCCGAGGATATGTGTTCAACAATTTTTAAGGTAGATTAAACCCTTGAAATTATCAATATTCTCAGGCCCTCCCAGCATAATTGCTACGGAGAGACAATCTATCTTCTGGCATGCATAAATGCAATAAAGTTCTGGAAGCAAAGGTAGTTAAAGAAAGAGAGGGCGACCCATAGGCCGCCCTCGAATATGGCTAATTGTTTATAGAGCTTTATTTGTTCGCGTATCCGATGGTTTTGAGCGCATCAGCTATCTCATCCAAAGTCGTCGGGTCGTCGATGGTAGAGGGCATAGAGTAGCTTTTACTGTCGGCAATCTTGGACATCGTGCCTCTCAGCACTTTGCCGGAGCGGGTTTTGGGTAGCCGCTTCACGATGGCAGCCTGCTTGAAGCACGCGATCGCGCCTATCTCCGAGCGGATAGCCTGAACCAGCTGTGGCACCAGCTCCTCCTCGGTAATCGTCTCGCCGGCTTTGAGTACGATTAGGCCAATGGGCACCTGCCCCTTCAGCCCGTCTTCAACGCCGAAAACCGCGCACTCAGCGACAGCGGGATTGGTCGCGATGACCTCCTCCATAGCGCCTGTGGAGAGGCGGTGTCCGGCTACGTTAATTACGTCGTCAACGCGGCCCATGATAAAGATATAGCCATCCTCATCAATATAGCCTCCGTCGCCGGTGAAGTAATAACCGGGGAAGGGGTCCATGTACGATTCGCGGAAGCGCTTATCGTTGTTCCAGAGGGTCGGCAGGCAGGAGGGCGGCAGCGGCGTTTTTACCGTTACTATGCCCTCCTCGCAGGGCCCCAATACCTTGCCGTCGCCATCTAAAATAGTCACCTCGTAGCCGGGGACAGACTTTGTGGGGGAGCCCGGCTTTACGGGGAAGGGCTCAATGCCCAGGCAGTTGCCCGCTATAGCCCACCCCGTCTCTGTCTGCCACCAGTGGTCGATTACCGGACGCTTAAGAAGGTCCGATGCCCAGTGGTAGGTGTCGGGGTCAGTGCGCTCGCCCGCGAGGAAGAGGTATTCAAATGCACCAAGGTCGTATTTCTTGAAGTATTCTCCCTTGGGATCCTCTTTTTTAATCGCGCGAAACGCAGTTGGCGCAGTGAAGAGAACCTTTACATTGTGGTCGGAGATAACCCGCCAGAAAGCGCCTGGGTCAGGTGTGCCGATTGGCTTGCCCTCAAAGACGATAGTCGTCGCGCCTAGGAGCAGTGGCGCGTATACGATGTAGGAGTGCCCCACGACCCAACCCACGTCAGATGCAGCCCAGTAAACATCGCCGGGTTGAACGTCATAAACGTTTACCATCGACCAGTATAGCGCAACTGCGTGTCCGCCGTTATCTCTCACTATCCCCTTAGGTATGCCGGTAGTGCCGGATGTGTATAGGATGTAAAGGGGGTCGGTGGCCTTAACAGTTACACAATCCGCTGGTTTTGCCTTGCCTACCGCTTCAACCCAATCGTTGTCCCTTCCCTCCGTAAGGGGGGCCGAAATCTGCGGCCGCTGGAGGACTATGCAGCTTTCGGGTTTGGATTCTGCGAGTTCTATTGCCTTGTCCAGCAGGGGCTTGTACTCGATAACTTTTTTGCCCTCGATGCCGCATGATGCGCTGATTATTACCTTCGGCTTTGCGTCATCTATGCGTATCGCAAGCTCGTTTGGCGCGAAACCGCCGAAGACAACGGAATGAATTGCCCCAATTCGGGCGCATGCGAGCATGGACATAACGGCTTCAGGGACCATCGGCATGTAAATTATAACGGTGTCGCCCT
>PKTU01000059.1 GCA_002869005.1 Deltaproteobacteria bacterium | reverse complement strand
GTGTACTGGGTTTGAGCGCCGCCCGCTGGATCTAGGGTGAGGGTCAAGCCGTCCGAGCCCCAGGTGATGGTGTTCGTACCGCTGTCGTAGGAGGCTCCGTCGGAGTTTGCCCCTGCATCGAGCGCCGTGGTCGCGGCAGCGCCATAGTTGCCGTAGATTGTGCCGGTGTAGTTAGTCCCGTTGTATGAAGGGCCTGTGGCGGTGGAGTTGAAGGTCGTGTTGGCGGGCACGATGTCGGTGATGTTAAAAGAGCTCGCCGCGCCGGTGCCTGTGTTGGTGACCGTTATCGTGTATGTGATCACCTGACCGGGAACCACCGGGTCATCTGAGACCGTCTTGTTTATGGTGAGGACTGGCGCTCTGACCGTTGTCGTCATAGCCTCGCTTGTGTCGCTCGCCGGGACAGCGGCCGGGTCGTTGATTGAGGTGGCGGTTACAGTAGCCGCTTCGCTGGTCGTGTCAGGGGTGCCCGCCGGTACGTCATGCGCCAGATAATAGGTGCTGGTCGCGCCCGCTGCGATTGTTCCGGTTGTCGCGCCGGCCGGGGCGGATAGGCCCATATCCGTGTAGAGCGTCCAGGTGAAGAGGCCAGCCGGGTCGTTTACTATGAGGTTATAATCGTCGGCGGTGTTGCCGTTGTTGGTCACCGTAACCGTATAGGTTATGCCCGTGTCGCCCGGGGTGGCGTACTGTGCTTCGGGTGTGTCGGGGGTTACGTTCACCGAGAAGGTGTTGTTTATTAAGACAGTTGTCGACTTGTCATTGTTTTCGTCGAGGGTGCCCTCGACGGTGGTGTCGGCGGCTGCGGTAACGGTGACGTTGCCGATCTGTCCTGCGTTAACGGTAGCCGTGAAGGTGATGGTCGAAGTGCCTCCGGCGGCGAGTGAGGTGATGGAGACCTCCAGATCGGGGTCGCCTGTATCGTCGAGGGTGCCAATTGTAGCCGCTAGGTCGCCGCCATAGGTTAGCCCCGCGCTGACGGTTGTGGCCCAGTCAATCTGACCGCTCGCCCAGTTGCCTACGTTGGACACCGTCGCCGTGAAGGTTATTGTATCGCCCGGATCAACGAGGCCGTTGGAGTTTACGTCGCCGGTCAACGCGTGGTTGAAGGTCATCACGATGTTGGGGGCAAGTATTGAGGTGGTGAAGTCCACAAAGTCGCTGGCGGGTGTAAACGCCGGATCCAAGGTGGATGTGGCCGTTACCCTGTATACGCTCTGGTGGTTGGCGCCTAGGGGCGTCGTAGGCGCAGAGGCGTCGCTGTATGTCGGGCCCTCGATGGCGAGGATGAAGTAGCCTACGGCATCTGCGCCAAGGTTTACGTCACTCGTAGTGTAGTCAAAAATTGCGTCTCCGGGGGTGAATGAGCCGCTTAAGTCGACGTCGCTGTAGAGGGTGACGGAGGTCGCGGCCCACCCTGTTTGAAGAGTAACCGCGAGGTCGAAGATGTCGGCGCCGTTGCCGTCGTTTGTGACGGTAAATGGGTAATAAACAGTGTCGCTGGCGCTGTCGTCATTGGTTACGCTGCCGCTCGTAACGGACGCGTCGACGTCTACCAGATATAGCTGCGCCACCTTGGTAGTCACGGTGGAGCTGTCCTCATAGAGGTTGTTGTTGGCGTCGTAGTAGTCGAGTTCGGCGGTGTTCGAGATCGTCGTCCCGGACGCAGTGCCCAGGGCCAAAGCCGAGGTCGCGACAAGTAAAAACGCCGCCGACAGTGTTAAAAGTCTTACCATTCTTCGCATCGGTGCACCTTCCTTTCGGGTTTAGCTTCTAATGCTTCGGGCATTTCGTCTCTTGCGGCAAAGCAATAACTTCTCCGATTTGCCCTTTATTATTTGACCTTAACTTTAAACTCGAATGAGCCTCCCTCCCCGGGGGGGATGGAGGCCGACAATTTCCACCTTATGTGCGTATAGTCTTCCGGCTTCGCGTTCTCCTGCGCCATGGTTCCTTCGGGCGTTTTTACTGTGATGATGACCTTCGGCTCCGGCATATAGCTCTCCCCGCCATCGGCGGAGAAGGTGAGAAGGGCGCCCTTATCCGTTGCACTCCCGGAGAGGTAAAAGGTCCCCTCCGGAATCGGGTCGGTTAAGGTCGCCCCGACAGCCGGGGCGTCGCCGTTATTTAGATAGGTGAGGGTGTAGATGATCTCATCGCCTGGGTAGGAGGTATCCACGGGAAGACGTTTTGTAATCTCTTTTCCCGCTTCTAAAAGGGTGACCTCTTTTTCAGCCGATATCTCGACTTTCACGCTTGGGGCGCCAAAGGCTGCGTTTGCAAAGAGCGTCAGCATTGCCGCCAACAAATAAACTACGCTTAACTTTTGCGTTTTTCCCATATCTGTAATCCCTATATTCATTTGACCACGACCTGAAAGAAGGACTTTACAACGCTTCCCGCCGCCAAATTTTCAACCACCACCTCGACCTGTCCCGCTGTGGCCTTGGCTGTAAGTGGCTCCGGTATCAGGGTGAGCGCTTCATAACCGTCCTCTGCGTCGGTGAGAGGTTCGGCGGAAGCGTAGTCCGCCGCCGCGCCGCCCGCCCTCATCGTCCCGGCGAGGTACTCTGTTTCGGCGGGGGCGGAATCGAGGATTATCGAAAACGCCGCCGTGGCCGTTCCAATATTTTCAATGGTTATCGTGTATGTGAGGGTGTCGCCGGGAAGGGCCGTGGTGAGGTCCACCTCCTTGGTTATTGTCACCAAGGGCCCGATAATGGTTACGGGCGCGACGCCTGTAATTGATAGCGGCGCGAAGTTGTTGCCGCTCACCGCGATGGAGTTTGTGTGGACACTCCCCCTCGCGCCTGCCGCGCTCGCTTTGAAGCTTAGCGTCGCGGTCGAGTAGCCGAGGATGGGATAGGCGGAGGTGCTCCATGTGAGCGCCGGGTATGATATCGCCGGGTCGTTGGTGGTGAGCCCCGCTGTGGAGCCGGCAACGTAGCTGAAGGATGCGGGGAGTGTGTCGACGATGTCGGTGACCGCCGCCGCGCCCTGCGCATGGTTCGTTATGGTTACAGTGTAGGTTACCGCGCTGCCGGGAAGAGCTGTCGCAGGACTCACCGTCTTAGCCACTGTAAGGGGGTTTTGGACCGTCAACTGGGGCGCGACCCTCGTTGCGGTTACCGCAGGCGCGGTGTACTCAGTATAGCTCGCGTCTACCGTGGAGCCGGAGATGACCTGAAGCATCAAATCCGCGGTATTCGCCGTGGCGTTGTATGCGCTAGGCGCCTGACCCGTGAAGACGCCTGTATCGATGCCTGTCTCCGTTAAGGTTACTTCGAGGCTGTCGCCCGTCGAAGTTGTGAGGGTTACCTCCAGGGTTTCGAGCGAGGTAGGGTAGTCGTTCCTGTCGGCATCCGACACCATCACGTAAATGTAGTCGGAGGCGTAGGCGCTGGTTGTCGTCGTGGTCCCGGTGAGGTCGGTCACGAAGTAGACGACTCCGTCAACAGGGGTGTTGCCGGAAAAATCTATGGGGTCGCTAAAGCCGCCGGCGCCCGCTATATCCGTGTTGAGGGAGTGGGTGTTTGAGCTTGAGCCGAAAGCCAGATTGAAAAGCGTCTCTTCGGTGAAGGACGGGAACCCCGGCGCGGAACTGGTCAGGTCGGAGAGCGGGATTTTCCAGTCGATGAAGTAATCGCCGGGGCCCTTTTTCCCCACGTTCGGGGTCGTGTAAATGATGCGAACGTTGGAGCCAAGGACCACGGGATAGCTCGACACAGTCACCTCGGACAGCTCTCCGAAGTCGTTGTAATTATTTGGGTCGGTGTAGGTGTTTTGCTGAAGCTCCACATACTCGTCGCCGATGCCTTCGACCATGACCAGCCACTCGTAAGTGCCGAGCTCCGAGTCTATGTTTATCTCGACGCCCCATCCGAAGGAGTCCAGCTCATCACCCGGCGTCGGCTGGGGAGCGGAGGGGTCGCTATCCAGCCTCAGGCGGAAGTAGAGGTAGGTGCCATCATTGTAGATAAAGGCAGCGGGGTACTCGGTGGTTCCTACGATATTTCTGGAGCCGTTGTCATCCGTTCCTGCGTCCACTATGGGAAGGCCGTCCGAGAGTACCGTGGTCCACTCGTAGTCCAAGGGCCATGAGAATGCGGATGAGGGGGTTAAGACGATGCAAGACAGTATTAAACCGCAACAAATAATGCGTGTAAGATGAAGAAATCTTTCACGTTTATTCAATGCATCAGGACTGTGCAAGCCGGTGACTCCCCCGCCAAATTAAAGTATTGAGAATTTTGCGCCGCCCCAAGCGCCGGATGTCATAAAAGGGACAGCTGATTCTACGTTAACGCCATGAGATTTAATAGTGTTTTAGAGTTTAAAGTTTCAAGAAAACTTAAAAAACACTTTTTATTGTGTTTTTTAATTAACGGACTTTCTTATCTTTTGCTTAACCCTTTTTTAGTAATTTCTTTGAGTGTTCGCCGTATGGGAGGGTGGGGTGGAAGTTGCGGAATTTCAGGTGTAGAATCTACGCTCAATTTAATTTCAGGGAGGTGTCAAGTTGGAAGATAGGTACCTTGAATCCAGAGCGGTGCTTTTTGGAACATTTGTAGCGTTGGCGGGGGCGCTATTGGCCGGTGGACAGGCGGCGTATATAGCTATTAACGGTGCAGAGTTATGTATAAGTGACGGGTGTGCGCTGGTGGGCCAGCTCACCAGAATACCCCCGCTGTGGTTCAACCTCCTCGGCAGCGCCCTTTTTCTCTCAGTCGCGCTCGGCTCATATGTGCTCTACCGTACAGGGCTTACGGGAGTTAAGGTTCTTCTGCACCTCGTTTTAACCGCCGCCTTCGCGGCGGAGGGCGTGCTTTTCACCTACCAGTATTTCGTGGCTAGCGCCTGGTGCCCCTACTGCCTTGTGTTGCTGACGCTCATTTTGTCGTTAAATTTGATCCTGCTGGGCCGCGGCGCGCTCTTCGGCTTCGCCGCCTTTGCCGCTTCGGCGACTATATTCAGCTTGCTGACCTTCGCGCCCTTCAACAAAGACCTCACCGACGGAACCTATGCCGTAAAAAAGAGCGACGGGGGAATGGAGTTATTCCTTCTCTTCGACCAGGATTGCCCGCATTGTAAAGAGGTCGAGGAAGCCCTTGAGCCATTGGACGGCTGCACCGTTTATTACAACCCGGTATCCGTGGTCACAAAAGACCTCTTCCCGGGCCTTGAAAAGGAGCCCCTATATGACTACCGGGTAAACTTCTCGGCGGCATCGCTGATGGGGCTTGACCGTATTCCTATTCTTATAGCGAAGAAGGACACCGGGCGGGAAATCGTTACCGGAACTTCAAACATCATAGACTTCGTGGAGGCGATGTGCGGCGGTGAAGAGCCCTTGCTCGACTTCGGCGGCGGAGCTGGTGGCTTCTCCGGCGGAGATTCCTCCACGGGGGGTCTATTTACCCCGCCTGATGACGAGGGGTGCGGCCTTGTGGCGGACCCGGATTGCGTCGAATAAAGCGGCTCAATAAGAAAGAGGCTACACTAATCCTTTTCTTATAACCGTATCGTGCCTGAAACGCGCATCGTCACGCTCCGGGTGGTCTATGTTGTAGTGGAGCCCTCTGGACTCCTTGCGTGACTGCGCGCAGCGGATGATCAGGAGGGCTACCAACGCAAGGTTCCTGAGCTCAACAAGGCTCGGGGTCACCGTGAAGTTGTAGTAATACTCCTCGATCTCCTCCATCAGGAGGTTGATGCGTTTTTTCGCCCGCTCAAGGCGCTTGTCGGAGCGCACGATCCCCACGTAATTCCACATGAAGCGCCTTATCTCATCCCAGTTCTGGGTTATGACGACCTCCTCGTCGCTGTCCGTCGTATCGCTTGCATCCCAAGGGTCGGGTGAGGGGAGCTCTTTATCTTCCAACGAAAGAGCCCTCTTAATTGCCGCCTCGGAAGCGCGGGCTGAATAAACGACCGCCTCAAGGAGGCTGTTGGAGGCGAGGCGGTTGGCCCCATGGAGGCCGGTGCAGGCACACTCTCCGACGGCGAAGAGCCCCTTGAGTGAGGTGTGGCCCATGGAGTATGTGAGGATGCCCCCGCACATATAGTGTGCGGCCGGTACCACTGGAATGGGCTCCTTTGTGATGTCGATATCGAACTCAAGGCATTTTTCATAGATGCCGGGAAAACGCTCCTTGATGAACGCAGCGTCACGGTGGGTTATGTCCAGAAGCGCGTAATCGAAGCCGCCCTTTTTGATCTCCGCATCGATGGCGCGCGCCACCACGTCGCGGGGCGCCAGACAGCCCATCTCATGGTACCGCTCCATGAATGTATTGCCGTTCGGCAGACGAAGTATCCCTCCCTCGCCCCTCACCGCCTCGCTTATCAGGAAGTTTTTTGCGTATGGGTGGTAGAGGCAAGTCGGGTGAAACTGCATGAACTCCATGTTGCCCACATCCGCCCCTGCGCGGTAAGCCATCGCGACTCCGTCGCCGGAGGCTATGTCGGGATTAGAGGTATATAGATAGACCTTCCCGGCGCCGCCGGTGGCAAGTAGAGTGGCCTTTGCGGTGAACGGCTCAATTACGCCGTCCTCGTGCAGTACGTAAGCTCCAAAGCAGACCGGTGTACCCTCAAAGGGGTGGTTGACGAGCAGGTCGACGCCATAGTGGTTGTCGAAAAAGGAGATGTTGGGGTTTGCCTTGGCGCATTCGAGGAGCGCCCTCTCTACCTCCCGGCCCGTTGCGTCTTTCGCGTGGAGGATGCGCCTCTTCGAATGGCCCCCCTCCCTGCCGAGGTCGTAGGCTGAATCATCGCTCTTTGAGAAGTGGACTCCCCGCCCGATGAGTGATTTGATCGCCGCCGGCCCATTCTTTACGACAAGGTCAACTATTTCCCCGTGGCATAGACCGGCTCCGGCCTCTATGGTGTCTCTGTAGTGCTCCTCGAAGGAGTCCTCATCGCTGAGGACACATGCTATGCCCCCTTGAGCGTAGTTGGTGTTCGATTCGCCCCGCTCCTTCTTTGTAACCACTGCAACCCGGCCTTTTTCGGCTGCGTCCAGGGCGAAGGAGAGGCCCGCGATGCCGCTTCCGATAACCAGAAAATCGTATTGTCTCATCTTATCTCTCATCAGGTGTAAGGCGTCTCTTAGCGCCGCACCTACTAGTTGACATACTCGTAAACTCTTGTCAAGTTATCGCGCTGTTTGGCGTGGTGAAAAATCTTTTGATTATACGGACTTGCGTTAATTTTTATCGCCCCGCGCGTTGACAATGGCTCCGTGGGCGAATACACTTCCAATAAGGTAAACTTTAATAAAGGGGCCGGTGCGCCCTGCGACGGATTTAAATTGAAAAGTTCCAAAATAATAGAGGGGCTGGAAAGAGCCCCGTCAAGGGCGCTCCTACAGGGCGCGGGTATGCCCAAAGGCGAGTTCGGCAAGCCCATGATTGGCGTCGCGTCGAGCTTTACCGACCTTATCGCCGGTCACGTCGGTATGCGCGACCTTGAAAGATACATTGAAAAGGGCGTCCACTCGGGCGGAGGCTACCCCTTTATCTTCGGAATCCCCGGTGTATGCGACGGCATCGCCATGGGGCATGAGGGGATGGGCTACAGCCTGCCCTCCCGTGAACTAATCGCCGATTGCGTGGAGACCGTGGCGAAGGCCCACTCCCTGGATGGCCTCGTCCTCCTCACGAATTGCGACAAGATCACCCCGGGCATGCTCATGGCCGCCGCAAGGCTCGATATCCCATCGATAGTAGTCACCGCAGGGCCGATGCTCTCCGGCAACCTCCGTGGCCGCCGTCTCTCCTTCGTGCGCGATACCTTCGAGGCGATGGCGATGAACAAAGCGGGGGAGATCAGCGCCGAGGAGCTTGAGGCATGCGAGTCCGAGGCGTGCCCGGGCTGCGGCTCCTGCCAGGGACTCTATACCGCGAACACGATGGCATGCCTTACGGAAGCGCTGGGCATGAGCCTCCCCGGCTGCGGTACGGCGCTTGCGGTATCCGCTAAAAAGCGCCACCTTGCCTTTGAAAGCGGCGCCAGGATAGTCGACCTTGTCAAGGAGGGGGTTACGCCTTCGCAGATACTCACTAAAGGCGCCTTTGATAACGCAATAAGGCTCGACCTCGCCCTTGGCGGCTCCTCCAACACGCTCTTGCACCTCTGCGCGATAGCGAGGGAGACGGGCTATGAGCTGGATCCCGACCGTTTCGACGAGCTGAGCCGCCTTACACCGCAGCTCTGCTCGCTTAGGCCGGCGGGAGATTTCTTTATGGAGGACCTTGACGCGGCTGGCGGCATAGCGGCGGTATTCAGCCGCTTCGCTGAGCAACTCGAAGAGGGCCCCTCCGTTGGAGGTGCGTCGGTTAAATCCATAGCCTCAAAGGTGAAGTGGGTCGATGACGAGGTTATTGCCAAGGTAGACGCGCCCGTGAGGAAAGAGGGCGGCATCGCAATATTAAAGGGTAACCTCGCCCCTGACGGCGCCGTGGTCAAACAGTCCGGCGTCTCCGAGGCGATGATGAACTTCACCGGCACCGCGCGCTGCTTCGACTCCGAGGAGGAGGCGATGAAGGCGATAATGGAGGGCACGGTGAAGGGCGGAGAGGTTGTCGTTATCCGCTACGAGGGACCGAAGGGCGGCCCCGGGATGCGGGAGATGCTCGCGCCAACCGCTGCGCTTATGGGGATGGGTCTAGGCGACTCGGTCGCCCTCATAACCGACGGGCGCTTCAGCGGCGGCACGCGTGGCCCATGCATAGGCCATGTCTCACCTGAGGCGGCCGCCGGAGGGCCGATAGCCCTCGTAAAAGACGGAGATTTGATAGAGCTCGACATTCCGGGGCGAGGCCTCTCTTTGAGGGTCCCGGAGGAGGAGCTTTCAAAGCGCAGGGAGGACCTTGTGGCGCCGAAGGCCAAAAACCTTAAGGGTTGGCTATCACGCTACGCCCGACTTGTAACTTCGGCGAATACGGGTGCCGTTTTGGAAGGGTGACTTCGCCCCTGACGCAGTCAGTCCAAAGCGGCCGACCCTTAAAGAGGAGTCGGCCGCTGACATTTGAAAGGCAATGCCGCCGCCACGCGGAGGCATAATAGATATGGAGGTATAAATTGAAACTCACTGGGGCCGAGATACTAATAGAATGTTTGAAACGCGAAGGCGTCGAGACGATCTTCGGCTACCCCGGCGGGGTGGTCCTGAACGTCTATGACGTGCTTTACAACTCTGATTTAAAGCATGTGCTGGTACGTCACGAACAGGCGGCCGTGCACGCGGCCGATGGCTATGCGCGGGCCACGGGCCGCGTCGGAGTCGCGCTAGTCACCTCAGGACCCGGCGCAACAAATACGGTGACGGGGCTTGCCACCGCGTATATGGACTCCGTCCCGATGGTTGTTATATCGGGGCAGGTGCCCACGGGGCTAATCGGCAACGACGCCTTCCAGGAGGCGGATATTGTCGGGATAACCCGCCCCTGCACAAAACACAACTTCCTCGTCAAGGATGTAAAGGACCTGGCCCGCATAATGCGAGAGGCGTTCTACCTTGCCGCAACCGGCAGGCCCGGCCCCGTCCTAGTAGATTTGCCCAAGGATGTCGTGGTCAGCTCCACCAAGTTTGAGTACCCGGAGACAGTCTCGCTGGTCGGCTACAACCCTACCATCGAGGGGCACACGGGGCAGATAAAGAAAGCGCTAAAGGCAATCCTCGCAGCCAAAAAGCCCGTCATATACGCGGGGGGCGGCGTGGTGCTCTCCGACGCTTCCGAGGAGATGACAACGTTCGCGCGAAAGCTGAAGCTCCCTGTAACGATGACCTTGATGGGGCTTGGCTGCTTCCCCGGCTCCGACGACCTCTCCCTTGGCATGCTGGGCATGCACGGCACCTACCGCGCCAACCTGGCGGTAACCGAGTGCGACCTGTTAATAGCCCTTGGTGCTCGTTTTGACGACCGCGTCACGGGTAAGGTGGATGAATTCGCCCCCCGCGCCAAGGTCATCCACGTTGATATCGACCCGACCTCAATATCCAAGAATGTGAAGGTCGATATACCCATCGTCGGCGACCTCAAGGCTGTTCTCACCCGCGCCCTCGACATGTTGAAGGAAGAAGACCTCTCAAGCCGGGAAAAAGACCTTGCCCCCTGGGAGGCGGAGATAAACGAGTGGAAAGCCCGTCACATGCTCGGCTATGAGCAGAGCGACGAGGTGATAAAGCCCCAGTACGTAGTTGAGAAGCTACGCGAGATTACGGGCGGAGACTGTATCATCTCAACCGAGGTAGGGCAGAACCAGATGTGGGCGGCGCAATTCTTTGAGCTGGACAAGCCTCGCTGCTGGCTTACCTCCGGCGGACTTGGAACGATGGGTTACGGCTTCCCCGCCGCCATAGGAGCGCAGGTGGCCTTCCCGGATAAGACAATCATCGACATAGCGGGTGACGGCTCCATACAGATGAACAGCCAGGAGCTGGCGACGGTAGTCCAGTATAACCTGCCTGTGAAGATCGCCATTTTGAACAACCGGTTTTTGGGTATGGTCAGGCAGTGGCAGGAGCTCTTTTACGGCAAGCGCTACTCCCACACCGTAATGGACAATGCCCCCGACTTCGTTAAACTTGCCGAGGCGTATGGCGCTTTGGGTCTGAGGGCCGAGAAGCCGGCGGAGGTGGCGGAGGTCATTAAAAAAGCGCTCGCCCACGATGGACCGGTGGTGATGGATTTCATAGTGGACCGGGAGGAGGGGGTCTACCCGATGGTCCCCGCCGGCGCGGCTATCAGCAAGATGCTGCTGGCGTAGGAGGAGAGCGATGAGACATACGATAACGATAACCGTTGAAAATGAATTCGGCGTCCTCTCCCGCGTGGTGGGGTTATTCTCCGGTAGGGGTTTTAACATCGACTCCCTCTCCGTTGCGGAGACGATGGAGTCCTCGATAAGCCGGATGACCATAGTCACCAGAGGCGACGACCAGATAATCGAGCAGATAATCAAGCAGCTCAACAAACTGGTCAACGTCATCAAAGTAATAGACCTCGATGAGGGCGAGTACATAGACCGTGAGATGATCCTGGTCAAGATGAACGCCAATGAAAAGAACAAGCCGGAGCTTTTGCGGCTCACCGAAATATTCAGAGGCAAGATAGTCGACGTAACCCAGACGACCTACACCATCGAGCTCACCGGCGATGACGGAAAGATAAAAGCGGCACTGGAGCTGTTGCAGCCCCTTGGCATTAGAGAGATAACACGCACCGGCAAGGTCGCCATGCAGCGCGGCTCCGGCAACAACGGTTAAAAAATCAAGCCCTATATATAAAGGCGAAAAAGGAGCAAGAGATGAAAGTCTATTACGAAAAAGATGCCGACCTTTCACTTATCAAGGATAAGACGATTGCAATGATCGGCTACGGAAGTCAGGGCCATGCCCATGCAAACAACCTTCGTGATTCAGGCTTGAAGGTGATAATCGGGCTGCGTCCCGGTTCATCCTTCGACAAAGCGAAGGCTGCGGGCTTTGAGGTCTACTCCGTCGCCGAGGCTGCGAAAAAAGCCGACATCATAATGATCCTCCTGCCCGACGAGCATCAGGCAGGAGTTTACAGGGAGGAAATCGCCGGTGGCCTCAACCCCGGCGACACCCTTGCTTTCGCGCACGGCTTCAACGTCCACTTCGGACAGATCGAGCCCCCGGAGGGGGTCGACATCTTCATGTGCGCGCCCAAGGGCCCCGGCCATCTGGTGCGCTCGGAATACGTCAAGGGAGGCGGCGTCCCCTGCTTGATCGCGGTGGCGCAGGACTCCTCAGGCAAGACCCGCGACCTTGCCCTCGCCTACGCAGCAGGTGTAGGCGGCGGCCGTGCGGGCGTCATCGAAACTACATTTAAAGAGGAGACGGAAACGGACCTCTTCGGCGAACAGGCTGTCCTCTGCGGCGGCGTCTCCGCCCTCATCCAGGCGGGCTTTGAGACCCTGGTCGAGGCGGGGTATGCTCCAGAGATGGCTTACTTCGAGTGTCTCCACGAGACCAAGCTCATCGTTGACCTGCTCTACGAGGGCGGGATGGCAAACATGCGCTACTCGGTGTCCAACACCGCCGAGTACGGAGACCTCACACGCGGCCCACGCGTTATCACCCCCGCCGTCAAGGCGGAGATGAAGAAGATCCTCGACGAGATTCAGACCGGCGCCTTCGCGCGCGAGTGGATCCTTGAGAACCAGTCCGGCTGCGCCGGATTCAAGGCTCTGCGCCGCCGTGGCGAGGAGCACCAGATCGAGGAGGTCGGCGCGAGGCTGCGCTCCATGATGCCGTGGCTCTCCGAGGGTCGCCTCGTGGACAAGTCGAAGAACTAGGCCCGAACCGAAAGGCACGTCTCCGACGGAACGGAGAAGAAGAAAAAATGGAACGAGTATATATATTTGATACGACCTTGCGCGACGGGGAGCAATCCCCCGGCGCATCGATGAACGTCGAAGAGAAGCTGCGCATGGCGCAGATGCTCGAAAGACTCGGCGTCGACATAATAGAGGCCGGCTTCCCGATATCCTCGCCCGGCGACTTCGAGAGCGTAAAGCTCATAGCCGACAAAGTCCGGGGGCTTCAGGTGGCGGGGCTCGCCCGCGCATCCCTGGGCGATATCGACAGGGCGTGGGAGGCGCTGAAGGGCGGGGCGGACCCCCGGATCCATACCTTCATCGCGACCTCGCCGATCCACATGAAGCACAAGCTGAAGCTCACCCCGGATCAGGTCTTCGAGCAGGCCGTGGAGTCGGTGAAGCACGCAGTAAAGTACACCTCCAACGTAGAGTGGTCGGCGGAGGATGCGGTAAGGAGCGATGTGGATTACCTCTGCCGCATCATCGAGGCGGTAATCGCCGCTGGGGCGAAGACGGTCAACATCCCCGACACGGTGGGCTACGCAATCCCCAACCAGTGGGGTGATACGATCCTGGAGATAATGAACCGCGTCCCCAACATCGACAAGGCGGTTGTCTCGGTGCACTGCCACAACGACCTTGGGCTTGCCACCGCCAACTCCATAGCCGCCCTCCAGGCAGGGGCCCGGCAGGTTGAATGCACTATAAACGGCATCGGCGAACGCGCGGGCAACACCTCCCTTGAGGAGGTGGTTATGGCGATGAAGGTGCGCCCCGCACTCCTTGAGATGGAGACGAGGATAAAAACCGAGTACCTTTACCCGGCGTCAAGGCTGGTCTCCAACATAACCGGCCTGCCCGTACAGCCGAACAAGGCAATCGTCGGCGCGAATGCTTTCGCCCACGAGGCGGGAATCCATCAGGACGGAGTCTTAAAGGACAAATCGACCTACGAGATTATGACCCCCGAATCGGTGGGCATAGCGACCAACGACCTCGTTTTAGGCAAACACTCGGGCAGGCACGCCTTTATCGACAAGATAAAAAGCCTCGGCTATGACCTCGATAAGGAACAGCTCGAAGTGTCCTTTTCAGCACTTAAGGAGCTGGCCGACAAGAAGAAGACTATCTATGACGAGGATATCGAGGCGATAATCGCCGAGCGCATCTTGCGGCTTCCCGACCGGTTCCGCCTTGTCTACCTTAACGTAACCTCCGGCACGGTCACGGTACCCACTGCGACGGTCCAGATGGAGGTCGACGGAGTGGTGAGGCAGGAGGCTGAATTTGGTGACGGCCCGGTAGACGCTGTCTTCTCGGTTATTAAGAAGCTCACCGGCAAGAAGCCGAGGCTGGAGTCCTTCAATATCGCCGCTATTACCGGCGGCACCGATGCGCAGGCCGAGGTCTCCGTGAGGATCGAGGAGAGCGGCGTAATGTCCAACGGGCAGGCGTCGGACACCGACATCGTAGTCGCCTCTGCGAAGGCGTTCGTGCGGGCCTTAAACAAGCTCGAGCACCGAAAACAAAAAACTTTCATGGCCCACATGTAGGGCCGCGAGGTATCCGTGAAATGGGTATGACTATAAGCGAGAAGATTCTCGCAAAACACGCCGGAGTCAAGAGTGTTGAGCCGGGTGAGATTATCAGCGTCAAGGTTGATATCGCCCTCGGCAACGACATCACCGCTCCGATCGCGATAAAAGAATTCAAGCGCGCGGGCGCGCAAAAGGTCTTCGACAAGGGCCGCGTAGCCCTCGTACCCGACCACTTTGCTCCCAATAAGGACATCGCCAGCGCCGAGCAGTGCAAGATACTTCGCGACTTCGCCAAGGAGCAGGATATCGAGAATTATTTTGAGACCGGCGAGATGGGCGTCGAGCACGCGCTCCTGCCGGAGCAGGGGATCGTGACCCCCGGCGACGTAATCATCGGTGCGGACAGCCACACCTGCACCTATGGGGCGCTCGGCGCTTTCTCCACCGGCGTCGGCTCCACCGACCTTGCCGCGGCGATGGTCACCGGTGAGACATGGTTCAAGGTGCCGGAGTCGATGAAGTTCGTCTACACCGGGACCCTCCCCAAGTGGGTCGACGGCAAGGACCTCATCCTCTACACCATCGGCAAAATAGGAGTTGACGGAGCGCTCTATCGTTCGATGGAGTTTACCGGCCCGGTTATCGATTCACTACCGATGGATGACCGCTTCACGATGGCGAATATGGCTATCGAGGCGGGCGGCAAGAACGGCATAATCGCCCCGGACGCGATCACCAAGACGTATGTGGAGGGGCGGATGAAGCGCCCGCCCGTTTACTACTCCTCCGATGCCGACGCGGTTTACTCCGAGGTCATCGAGATAGACTGCTCCAGCTTGAGCCCCCAGGTTGCCTTCCCGCACCTGCCCTCCAACACCCGCGCGGTGGAGGAGGCCGGGAATGTCGCCATCGACCAGGTGGTTATAGGCTCCTGCACAAACGGCAGGATAAGCGACCTTAGAAAAGCGGCAGCGGTGCTTAAGGGCAAGAAGGTAGCCAAATATCTGCGCCTCATCGTCATACCCGCCACCCAGCAGATCTACCGGCAGGCTATGGAGGAGGGGCTCTTCGAGATATTCCTGGACGCGGGGGCGGCAATATCCACCCCCACCTGCGGCCCCTGCCTCGGCGGGCACACCGGCATACTCGCGGCGGGCGAGCGCTCACTCGCGACGACCAACAGAAACTTCGTGGGCCGCATGGGCAGCCCGGACTCAGAGGTTTACCTCGCGAGCCCCGCCGTGGCGGCGGCGACAGCGGTGAAGGGCGTAATCGCGTCGCCCGAGGAGGTGGCATAGATGAAGTTCACGGGCAAGGTCTGGAAGTTTGGCGCGGATATCGACACCGACGCCATAATCCCCGCGCGCTACCTCAACACCTCCGACCCAGAGGAGCTCGCCAAACACTGCATGGAGGATGCCGACCCGGAGTTCGTCAACAAGGTTAGCCCCGGCGACATAATACTGGCTGACAAAAACTTCGGCTGCGGCTCAAGCCGCGAACATGCACCCATCTCCATCAAGGGAGCGAAAGTGTCATGCGTTGTCGCCAAATCCTTCGCGAGGATCTTTTACAGGAACTCCTTCAACATGGGGCTCCCAATCTTCGAGTCGGAGGAGGCTTACGACAAGTGCGATGAGGGCGACGTGATTGAGGTCGACGCCGACAACGGCGTCATTAGGAACATCACGAAGGGCATAGAGTTCAACGTTGCGCCCATTCCCCCCTTCATGCAACAGCTCATTGAAGACGGCGGTCTAATGGCGCATATCGAGAAGCGCGGCAAATAGGGTATGACGCGCCTCGAAGGGTTCGCCGTGGCGCCCCCCGGTTTGGAGGGTGTGTTAAAGGATGAACTCTCGACGCTTAAGGTGCGGGCCCTCCAGCTTACAGTTGGTGGCGTGGCATTCAGGGGCGACTGGCGCGAGGTATATGGAATAAATCTAAATTCAAGGGTGGCGGGTCGGGTTCTCGTAAGGGTAGCCCGCCTCGCCGCCCACTCCTTCAAGGAGCTTGCCCGGGGCCTATCCCGCATCGAGTGGGAAAGCTGGTTGGACCCCGGCGCGGGCGCCACCATCTCGATCTCCACCAGAAAGACCCGTCTCTATCACACCGGCAAACTCGAAGAGATCTTCCGCGAAGCAACTGGGCTCGCGGTGGGGGAGGGGGCCTCCCTCTTCATGCGTATCTCCGGCGACAAATGCCTCATCTCCCTTGATACCAGCGGCGAGCACCTTCACCGCAGGGGGTATCGTTCGCTTGCCGGGGAGGCTCCCCTTAGGGAGAATATAGCCGCCGGGCTCCTGATCGCTGCGGGATATGACGGCTGTGAAACCCTCTTGGACCCCTGCTGCGGCAGCGGCACCTTCGGCATAGAGGGCGCGATGATATCCTTAGGGCTAGCGCCGGGGCTTGGGAGGGCCTTCGCCTTCGAGGCGCTTCCCTCCTTCGACGTTGAGGGGTGGGCCACTCTAAAGGAGCGCGCGATTAACGGCGCTCATGGAACCCCCCTCGCCCCCATCATCTTAAACGACATCTCCCCCGACGCAATAGCTCTTGCGAGGGCCGGCGCGGCTAGCGCCGGGGTAGGCGAGTTGCTGGAGATCTCCGTCGGCGACATGGAGGCACTGAAGCCGCCCTCGGAGGGAGGTCTCCTCGTCGCCAATCCGCCCTATGGAGTCAGGCTGGGCAGAGCAGGTGAAGTTTATGGTAAGATAGCTCACCTCCTTGCCGGATCCTTCAAGGGGTGGCGATGGGGTGTAATAGAGCTCCGGCGGGGTAAAGGAAAACGACTCTCCGGCGCGGCGGAGTGCATTGATTTCACAAGCGGCGGGCTTGCGCTCGCTTTTAACATGGGCGGGATGCCCTGACGGGGAGCATGTGATGAAAACCGGCGTTATCCTCCTCAATATGGGCGGCCCGGATTCGGTTGAGGCGATACAGCCATTTCTTGAAAACCTCTTCTCCGACCCGGAGATTTTGCGCTTTCCGCTCTCCTCTCTTCTCCAAAAACCCCTTGCGCGTTTTATCAGCAAAAAACGGGCGGTAAAGGTAGCTCCTCTATATGAGGCGATGGGAGGCGAGTCGCCACAGTGCAGGATAACCGCCGAACAGGTGCGCCTCCTTGGCGAGGAGCTTGGCGACAATTACCGTGTAGTGGTGGCGATGCGCTACTGGAACCCCAGGGCTGATGCGGCGGTGCGTGAAGTCAAGGAGTGGGGAGCCGAGCGGCTGGTCGTCCTCCCGCTCTACCCCCATTACAGCCGCGCGACCACAGGTACGAGCTTAACCGACCTTGAGGCGTCGCTTAAAGCCGCCGGGCTCTCCTCCCTGCCCCGTGTAACCGTGACCTCATGGGAGGATTTCCCGCCATACGTTGAAGCGCTGGCGGAGACCTTGAAGGAGACGCTGAAAGAGGGGGAGGGAACCACTATTCTCTTCTCCGCGCACGGCCTGCCGGAGCGGCTGATTAAGGAGGGCGACCCCTACCTTGAGCAGATCGAAAGGACGGTGGCGGCGGTTATGGAGCACTTTTCCGGCGTGCCCCATCGCCTCTCTTTCCAGTCTCGCACAGGACCCGTTAAGTGGCTTGAGCCCTACACCGATGAGATGATTAAGACCCTGGCGGGGGAGGGCGTGGAGGAGCTCACCGTGCTCGCGGTGAGCTTCGTCTCCGACCACATAGAGACCTTGCAGGAGATTGACGTGGAGTACCGTGACCTCGCCCTTGAGGCAGGCATCAAAAGTTTCAGGCGCGCTCCGGCGTTAAATGTGCGGCCCACCTTCATCGGCGCGCTAGCTAAACGTGTCGAGGCGGCTGTGGCGGAGTTCTAGAGTAGTCCTTTACGGCACATCTTCATAACCACAAGGGGTGGCTTTGCGAGGAAGATTTCACTACGGCTGGGTGATTGTCGCAACGGGGACTCTAACGGTAATCTCCTGTTTGGGGTTTGCCCGCTTTGCCCTTGGGATGATCCTGCCAGCGATGGGTGAGTCCCTGGGGCTCTCCTACTCGGAGATGGGCTTCATAAGCACAGGCAACTTCATAGGCTACCTTATCGCGGTCGTCATGAGCGGCAGGCTATACACTAAATTCGGGGCGCGAAAGCTCATCGTCGCAGGAGCTTTGACTTGCTCCATTATGATGATGGCGGTATCCCGCGCCGGGGGGTTCTGGCAGGTTTTCATAGCCTACATCGTAACGGGTATCGGCACCGGCACCGCCAATGTGCCTGTAATGGCGCTAATACCCCACTGGTTCAGGCGGAGCCACCGGGGAAGGGCTTCCGGTTTCATGGTAACCGGAAGCGGTTTTGGGATAATAATCTCAGGCTGGCTTATACCGCTGGTCAACCAAGCTTTCGGCGTAGAGGGTTGGAGAACCAATTGGCTCATCCTCGGCTCCGCGAGCATCATCACCACCTTAATCGCCCTGCTCTTCCTTAGAAACAACCCAAGCGAGGTCGGGCTGGAGCCCCTTGGCGAAGATCCCCCGCCAGTCTCGAAGGAGGATGGCGGCGTGGAGATAGCGCCGGAGAGGGCTATCCTGCTCCTGGGCTCCTTATACTTTCTCTTCGGCTATACCTATGTCATATACGCGACCTTCATCGTAACCACGCTGGTAAAGGAGGTCGGCCTTACGGAGGCTGTGGCGGGTAAGACGTGGATGTGGATCGGCGCCTTCAGCCTCTTTTCAGGGCCGCTCTTCGGCGCATTGAGCGATAAGCTCGGAAGGCGCGAAGGGCTCGCGGCGGTCTTCACCTTCCAGATGGCAAGCTATCTGCTCATGGCTTTCCACGGGGGCATGTGGAGCATCTACCTTTCCGTCGCGCTCTACGGCTTTGTCTGCTGGGCAATTCCGGGGATAATGGGCGCCGCCGTGGGCGACTACATGGGGCCCCAGCGGGCGGCTATGGCCTTTGGCACAATCACACTCTTTTTCGGCGTGGGGCAGGTTATAGGGCCCTCCATAGCGGGGATGCTAGCCGATGCCTCGGGCTCTTTCGCCACCAGCTATATGATGGCGGCGGCTATGGCGGCGGTAGCGATAGCGACTACGCGTCTAATACCCAAAAAAAGGTGAGGGCGAGACAAAAGAGCTATATCTTGCCACCCTTTACCCACCAGTCGGTTCCCTTGTCGAACCACCACGCCGAGGAATCTCCGTTGACTATAGCCTCGGCGAGCTTTTTCGCGCGCTCCGTTTTGAGCCTCCTTACCGTGAAAGGTATCCACTCGTCGGCGTTTTTATTTCCAACGTCATGATGCTCCTTTAGCTGTAGCAGCATCTCGATGTTGTCTGCGTCCTTTACGAGGATAGCCTCGCGGCTCTCTTGCGCCCTGAACTCTTCGAAGAGTGCTATGATATCATCGCCGAAGGGGAGGCCGTCCGCCATATCCCTTGCAGCGCTCTCCTCATCAGCCTTGACATACTTCTGGTTCATGTAGTTGAGGTCACCGGTGCGTGCCTCGGCCAGGTCATGAAATAGCGCCATCTTTAGAACCCTGTCGCGATCCACGTCCTCTCGTTCGGAGGCCAGGGTAAAGGCGATCATCGCGGTGCGGAAGATGTGCTCGGCGACCGACTCGGTGCCGGAGCCCAGAAATTGCCATCCGGTGCGGGGGGTGCGTTTAAGCATCCCGACCTCGAAGAGAAAGTCCGCTAAACGTTCCAATCTTAACTCCTGATTGTTATTGCGTATTTACGCTATGGGAGGTAAACCTATACAGTCACTTGGCGAGTAAGAGGCTCCCGGAGATAAATATGATGCAGGTTAAGGAGACACTATTTGACCTCCTCGGCGAAAGCCTGGGCGAAAACGCCGCCCATGTCTTTGAGGAGATCCTCGCCATCCATTCAAAGCTCGGCGGAATTGAACACGACCAATCCTGGAAGACCATAGCTTACGACGCAGCGCAGATATTTGTCGAGAGTTTCGGCGCGATAGGCGCGACGGGGCTCTTTAAAGAGCTCAGCTCCGGCAAGCTAAGGCGCTTTTTCTCCTACCGCTTCATCGGGTCAATCCCTGAAGAGGCCAAGCTCTATGAGGAGGAGGTGGCGCTAAAGGTGATTGGAGAGGGCGCGCCCGTAATCTCCGACTGCGTACCCGAGCACACCGGCACCATGGTCTTGGGCCTGCCCATTACCATCCGCAGCAACCGTGACATAGAGGATGATATCAGGGGTGGGCTCCTCATCTTCTTCGACCACTGCCCCGATTTTAAACCACTTATAGTCAAGGTTGCCGAGATGATGGCGGGGCGCGTTGGTGAGGTGCTTGCCAGAAGGCGCATCCTCAATATGCACCGCGTAGCCCAAAAGAAGGAGTGGATTGTAGAAAAGGTATTCTCGAAGATATCCATCGAGAGGGGCGTAAAGATGAAGGATATCTTCAGCCTCATGGTCGAGGAGCTGGCGGACATCATAAAGGTCCAGTCCTGCTCGTTATTCTCCATCTCCGAAGACGGCGAAGAGGCTATGCTTGAGGCGGGTTGGCCGGAGGTTGGGGGTTACCACTCCATCGGCAAGGTTTTCAAGCTCGGGGAACACCCTTACCTTGGAGCAGCGGTCAACAGAGATGGCTTAACCGGCGATTTTGCAAATGAACGGTACCACGAGAACTATCTGCTCATTAAAAACCCGCTTGAATCGAGCCTCTCCACGCAAGCTATGAAGAGCTTCACCGAGCAGCATGGCATTCACTCGATTCTATACATACCAATTTCCTCCGAACAGCGTGTCAGCTATCTGATGGTATTCGACGCGCTGGAAAAAAAACGCACCTTCTCAACAGGCGATATCGAGGTCCTCACTTTCTTCGGCAAAGAGCTTACACAGGCCCTGGAGATTGAAAAGCTGGACGATATTCTCCATGATTTTAAAAACCCCGCCATAGCGGTGGCAGGCTTTGGGCGCAGGGTTAAAAAGATGGTCGAAAGCGGCGAAAGCGCGGAGGAGCTAACCCCTTATCTGGACATCATCATCAAAGAGGGAGTGCGCCTTCAGGAGATGGCAATGAGCCTCTATCCGGTGGCGCGGTTGGAGCCGGTTGACCTCTGCGAAGTGGTGCGCGACCGCTATAGGATTAACAGGGAGGCCGTCGGCGAGCAGGGGCTTGCCGACATAAGGTTAATCGCAGAGGGGCTCGATTGCGGCGGCGTTAAGATACTAGCCCCGAAGATAGCCGTGGAGCGAGTATTGGACAACCTCTTCAATAATGCCACAAAGGCTATTGGCGCCTCGGGAGGCGAGCTTAAAACCTCCATAACATCTGATGGTGGTTTTGCGGTGGTCAAGATATCAAATACAGGCAAGTTACCTGAATATATTCTTAAACGCCTTAGCACCGCCGAGGTTACGACGGGGAGAGGGCTCGGCATCGTCAAGCGGCTGGTCACAAATATGGGAGGGGAGATAGTCGCAGAGCAAAGAGAGGATAAATGCGTCTTTACACTTCGCCTGCCGCGCTATATCGGAAGGGATAATAAAGGGTAAGGCGTTTGCTTTCCGATTATGGGCTTCGCCCTATTTAATCTGAATAAATGCCCCGCTTTTTTTCCAACTCCGAGGTGTATCTTGCCAGCGCAGCGCGGCGCGTAATCATATAAAGCACCTTGCCCGTATTCGCCGGGTCCATCACAGGCAGCTCCTCAAGCCCCCTGCCCGAGAGCTTCTTAAGCGCCTTTGAAAGGGGCTCCTCCGGAGTCGTATAGATTATCCTCGTCTGGGCTATATCCCGCGCAATCACCAGGCCGGGGGGAATGTCCTCATCAAGAATCCGGCGTATGTCGTTCACCGAGAATACACCGGTGCATATACCGTCATCATCAACTGTGTGGTAGTAGGCTCCCTCCGCTTGGGCGATGAGCTGCATCACCTCCGTCAGTGACGTATCATCGGGGATGAGGGTCGGGGGTAAGCCGGTATCCTCAAGGTCTCCGACGGTGATCCCCTCCATTACGTCAACTACGAAATCGCCGAGGTGCGCTTTTGACTCCATCCTCGACGCGACCTGCTTTTCGTAGATGGTGGATTTTCTCCACGCCAGCATTGCGAGGGTGCAGATGAGCATGAGCGGCGCGAGGAGGCCGTAATTGCCCGTAAGCTCGCTCACCATGATGAGCGTCGCTATGGGAGTCTTGGAGACCCCGGCGAAGAACCCCGCCATTCCAAGTAGAACGTAGGCACGCGGGTCGCCCGCCATGCCTGGGAATAGCGCTTCAGCCCCGGCTCCAAAGGCGCCGCCGAGCATCGCGCCGATGACTAGCGATGGCGCGAATACGCCCCCGGAGCCCCCTGAGGAGATTGTCAGCGAGGTCGCTGCGATCTTGGCAAGCGCTATGACAAGCATTACCCAGAGCGCTACCTTGCCGTAGAGGGCCGCCTGCACCCAACCGTAGCCGGAACCCATCACTTGCGGTACCAGAAGCGCCATGAGGCCGAGGGCGAAGGCGCCTACCGCGGGCTTTAGCATCTCCGGAAGCGGGAGTTTTTTGAAGAGGTCTCTTAAGCCGTAGAAGAACTTGCAGTAAAAAACGCCCATGGCAGCGAGGCAGACGCCCATTACCGCATAGAAAAGCAGCTCCATAGGGTCGCGGAAATCAAAGTTGGGGGTGGTGAGTAGCGGCTCCCAGCCGGTGATTACGCCGAAGATCGAATAGGCGACGATGGAAGAGATGATGCACGCGATGAGCCCCTCATGCTCGAACTCTGTGTCGCGGTACAGAACCTCCACGGCAAAGAGCGCGCCGCCGAGCGGGCTTCTGAAGGTCGCGCCGATGCCGCCGGCCATTCCGGCGAGGAGGAGGATCCGCCTGTCCGCGTTGGAGAGGCCGAGCTTTGTCGCCAAAAAAGAGCCGAACCCCGCGCCTATCTGCGCTATGGGCCCTTCTCGTCCCGCCGAGCCGCCGGTGCCGATCGTCGCGATTGAGGCCAATGTCTTTATTACCGGCACCCTTGCGCGGATGACTCCCGCCTTGTTGTGGAAGGCGTCAATCGCGGCGTCCGTGCCGTGCCCTTCCGCCTCGGGGGCGAACTTTGTCACTAAAAAGCCGGAGACCAATCCGCCGATTATGGGTATGAGGCAGAGCCACCACTCAAATGACATGTGGAGCGAGTTTATGACATCGGGGAAGTGGTCTATCGACGCGCCCTCCTCCGGGGTCGTGTATCCCGCTGCTTTGGTCAGGAAGATTTCCGTTACCGTGTTTGCCCCAAAATAGAAGACGATGGCTCCAAACCCTGCTACGACGCCGACCGTTGCCGCGAGGATTATTGACCTCGTAACGGTTGATGAGCGGACGTTGCTGAAGAGGTACCGGAGAGCATTAGCCATCTTTAGAGCCTTTTAATTTAACGCAAGAAACCCCGACGTCTTTGAAAACGCGGGGAGGGGGATTACTTTGTTAGGGGATCCTGAAGGTACCGATGAAATCAGTTACGCTTCCGATTCCTTTAGCGGTGAGATAGTGCTCTATTTCAGAGAGAATATCAAGAACTGATAAGGGTTTGATGAAATTAGCCGTGCCTACCTGCACGGCGCTCGCGCCAAGGCATAGGAATTCAAGCGCGTCGGCTCCCGTTACAATGCCCCCAAGCCCTATTACGGGAATTTTCACCGCGCTGAGCGCTTCCCAGGTCATCCTCAACGCCACAGGTTTTATGGCGGGGCCGGAGAGACCTCCGGTCACGTTGGCAAGGGCCGGCGCTCGCCGGTCGAGGTTCACCGCCATGCCTGTAAGGGTGTTTATAAGGGAAATTGCGTCGGCTCCCGCCTCTTCAACGGCGCGCGCCAATACTTTTATGTCGGTTACGTTGGGGGAGAGCTTTACTATGAGTGGAAGCCCCGTCTCTTTTCTCGCTGCGAGAACCACCTCGCGTGCAAGCTTCGGGTCGGTGCCGAAGGCGATTCCCCCCGCCTTTACGTTTGGGCAGGATATATTCATCTCAAGGGCGTGGACCCCGTCCACCTCCGAGAGGCGGGATGCCATGAGCGCGTAATCATCTACGGTGTTGCCGAAAAAATTGGCTATGACCTTTGTGTCTAGGGTGCGAAGATACTCCATCTTCTCTTCGATGAAGCGCTTTAGCCCTACGTTTTCAAGGCCGATGGCATTTAGCATTCCCGCGGGGGTTTCGACGATGCGCGGCATCGGGTTGCCCTCTTTCGGGTTTAGCGAAAGCCCCTTAACTGCGATAGCGCCATAGCTTGCCGGGTCCACGAAATCGGCGAATTCGCTGCCGTAGCCGAAGGTGCCGGAGGCTGCTATGAGCGGATTTTTGAGCTCAAGCGCGCCGACCTTCACTGAGAGGTCGAGCTTTTTAGCCATCTTCCCTGTGCTGCCCCTGTGACCAGACCACCGCGAGAAGCTGCGCGGTTTTCCCATCGACAGCGGAGAGGCTGTGCGGCACCTTGGCGGAGTATTGGATCGAGTCGCCTGGCTCAAGGATGTCCTTGTGTCCGTCGAGCTCTATCTCAAGCTTGCCGTTAAGGACGTAGAGGAACTCCTCGCCTTCATGGCAGGAGGGCTTTGTTTTGTTTACCGTGGGTGGCTCAAGGGTGACGATGAAGGGCTCTATGTGGCGGCTGCCCATCCCCATCCCCAACGATTCGTAGCTGTACCCGTAGGAGACACCCTCTTTTGATGCGAAGCGGTTCACTGGGCGGCGGTCTTTCTTTCTCGCGATAGCGTACGGCGCGTTGCCGTGGTCGCCCCAAAGCTCGCCGATATCCACGCCGAGGGCGTGCGCGATCTTGCCCAGCGCGCCGAGGGGCGGCGACTCCAGATGGTTCTCAATCTGGTTGACGAGGGCCGAGGTGTAGCCGGACTTTTCGGCAAGCTCCTGGAGTGAGAGGCCTTTGGCCTCACGTACCTCTTTTATCTTCTCGCCGACGGATTGGGTCTTCTCTTCGCTCATCTAAAGATGCCTCCCTTAATTATCAGCTGCGTATTTTGCCCCCGCCCTGAGTGCTTCTTCATTGAGGGGAATGAGCTTGTGCGCCTTCTCCGGCAGAACCCTCGGCAACGCTTGGACGACCGAGTCGATGGTGACGATGCCTGTCCTTGCGACGAAAGCGCCGAGCGCAACCATAGAGGCGAGCTTGGCGTTGCCCAGCTCGGTAGCGATGGTGTTGCACCTGATCCTCAGCACCTCGACGCCATCCTTTGAGAAGGTCTCATCCTGCGCCATGTCCGTATTGATGAGTAGAAAACCGCCCTCTTTTACCCGTGGGCCGAACTTGTCCACAGAGGGGCCGTTCATCGCCACGACTCCGTCCGGGCGGGCGGTGACGGGGCTGCCTACCTCCTTGTCGGAGATTGTTACGGTGCAGTTGGCCGTGCCGCCGCGCATCTCAACCCCGTAGGAGGGGAAGTATGTGCAGCCCAGGCCCTGCTCCAGCGCGCCGATGGAGAGGAGGTTGCCTATCATCAGGATACCCTGACCGCCGAAACCTGCCATTATGCTGGCGTAATTCATAATCGTGCCTCTTTAGAAAAAATCGGACCCCGTCCGCTCCTTGAAGACGCCAAGGGGGAAGTAGGGGATCATCTCTGTTTCGATACGCTTGTTCGCCTCGACGGCGTTCATGCCCCAGTTGGTCGGGCAGGAGGAGAGTATCTCAACCATCCCCATGCCGCGTTTTTCAATTTGCGCCTCGAAGGAGGCGAAGATCGCTTTTTTCGCCTTTGCGAGGTGCGCCGGGGTATCCACGGCCACCCGCGCCGCGTAGGCGACGCCTTCAAGCTGGGCGAGCATTTCGGTGATCTTGATAGGGTAGCCGTCCTGGCTGAACTCCCTGCCGTAGGGGCTTGTGGTGGTGCGTTGTCCCAGCATCGTTGTCGGCGCCATCTGCCCGCCTGTCATGCCGTAGACGGTATTGTTGACGAAGATTACCGTGATGGGCTCGCCCCGGTTGGCCGCATGGATTATCTCGGCGGTGCCGATGGCGGCAAGGTCGCCGTCGCCCTGATAGAGGAGGACGAACTTGTCGGGGTTGGAGCGCTTTACTCCGGTGGCGACGGCGGGAGCACGGCCGTGTGGCGATTCGACGACGTCTATGTCGAAGTAATCGTACATGAATACGGAGCAGCCGACGGAGGCGGCGCCGATGGTCTCTTCTCTAACGCCATAGTGGTCAATCGCTTCGGCTACGAGGCGGTGTATGGTGCCGTGGTGGCAGCCGGGGCAGAAGTGGCTCGCGACGTCCACCAGCGATTCGGGGCGGCCGAATACCTGTTTCATCTTATTTCTCCTCCCCGCTAAGTATCTCTATAATCTTCTCATATATTTCATCCGGCGAGGGGAGGTATCCCGGCGGGTAGCCACAGAAGGAGACTTTGCTTGCGCCCTTTACCGATATCTCCACGTCCTCCACCATCTGCCCTGTATTTAGCTCCACCGTCAATATCGGTGTGCCTTTCGCCGCGACTTTTACGAACTCGCCGGCGGGGAAGGGCCAGAGTGTTATCGGTCGCAGAATTCCGACTGAGTGGCCCTCCTCGCGGGCGCGGTCAACCGCCGTGCGGGCGATACGCGCCGCTGAGCCGAAGGCGGTAACCACGAGCTTTGCGTCTTCGGGTATATCTACGCTGGCGCGCGTCTCGTTTTCGGAGATGCGTTTATGCTTCTCCGCGAGCCGCCAGTTGTGCTCGGCGAGGTCGCCGTCGCCCAGGTAGAGCGATTTTACCCTGCGTCGTTCGCGGCCCTTGGCGCCGGTGAGGATCCACTCGGAGTGGCCGTAGTCTTTTCCTAGCTCAGGTTTCCACTCGTCGAGGGGCTCCTTCATCTGGCCTAGCATAGCGTCGGCGAGTACCATCGCGGGGATGCGGTACTTGTCGGAGAGGTCGAATGCGAGGATGGTAAGGTCGTACATCTCCTGAACCGTGGCCGGGGCCAGGACTATGGTGCGGTAGTCGCCGTGGCCGCCGCCTCGCGTGGACTGAAAATAATCCCCCTGGCTCGCGGAGATGCCGCCGAGGCCGGGGCCTGACCGCTGGATGTTGATGATGACGCCCGGTATCTCCGAGCCCGCCATATAGCTTATCCCCTCCTGCTTTAGGCTGATGCCCGGCGAGGAGGAGGAGGTCATGGCGCGTTTGCCTGTGGAGCCTGCGCCGAGGAGCATGTTTATTGAGGCTACCTCGCTCTCCGCCTGGACGAACTGGCCGCCGATGCCGGGGAGGACTCCGCTTAGATATTCGGGGATGTCGGACTGCGGGGTAATGGGGTAGCCGAAGTAGTAATGGCACCCGGCGCTCACCGCCGCTTTTGCTATCGCGACATTGCCCTTTTCAAAGGTTTTTGTCATGGCTGATTCCTGCTCACTTGAAAACTTCGATTACGACGTCGGGACACATACGCGCGCAGATGGCGCAGCCGGTGCACTCTTCCGTGTTCTTCCAGCCTACGGGGTTGTAACCCGTAGGGTTAAAACGGTCGGTTATTTCGAGACAACCCTTGGGGCAGAACTCGATGCACAGGCCGCAGCTTTTGCAGCGCTCCTCCCGTATCTCCAGCTTGGGCATTATCTTTCCTCTAAGGTTTGAGAAAGTGGAACATTGCACCCTATCAGGACGGCCTCGCGGCGTCAATCCGCTAGATGGCGCGTGGATAAAATCAATGGCAAAAAAATGGCGCTAAAGCACTTGCCGTAAAGGGTCAAACAAGTGTACCAATTAAGGGCGCGGGAGTGTCATGTCCGCGAAGAAAAAGTGTTTTGCCGCCCCCGTCAAGGGGGTAACTTTCAAATGAGGTGACCATGCGTATCGTGAAATTCATCGCGGCGGCGGCCTTCGCCATCGCACTCTCCACCCCGGCTTTCGCCCTCGGCGGGCCCTACTTCGGCTTCAACTACTCAACCCTCGACCTGGACGTGCCGCATAACTCCGACGCCAATATAGACTACCTCAGCGGCACCATCGGCCAGTACGTACATCCCAACTTTGCCGTAGAGCTGCGGGCGGGGCTCGGCATCGACGACGACAAAGTCAATGGCGTAAAGGTCGAGGTAGACTACCTTGTCGGCGCTTACGGCAGGGTCGTCTACCCCGTGCAGCGTTTCGTGCCCTACTTCCTCTTCGGCGTCACCGGCGCCAAGGTCAGCGCCGGGAGCGACGACGAGAGCGAGCTCGACCTGGGCTACGGCTTCGGCACCGACTACGTCATCACCGACCAGCTATCCCTCAACATCGAATACGCCAACATCATCGATGGCTCCGATATCGACATAACCGCTTTCTCAATGGGGCTAAGGTTTAGCTACTAGGGACCATATATTCTGAAAAGAGTAGGGCCGACTGCCGACAGTCGGCCCTTTTTTTATTTAAAAATCAATAAACCTCCAAGGCTACTTCGAAAATACGCCGCGATTTTGCAATAAAGCCCCAGCCGTGGGATAATGTGAATCCAATCACACGTCAGGCGGGGGGCGCACATTGGGAAATAATCCTCTTCAAATGACAACCCCAAAAAAGAAGAGATACGGGTACAAACCCGGCGGGCTCTGGGGCACCGATCCGCTCTATATGGCGAGCGACGAGGAGGGCGCGTGGGGCTACTACTGGTACCACAACGATCACCTCGGCACGCCCAAGGCGCTGACCGACGAGACGGGGAGGGTAGTGTGGGATGCCACCGCCGACGCCTTTGGCAGCACTACCCCCTGGACCCATGACGTCACCAACAACCTGCGCTTCCCCGGCCAGTATGAGGACGCGGAGACGGGGCTTCATTACAACTACTTCCGCTACTACGACCCTGAGACGGGGCGGTATACGAGGGAGGATCCGATCAGGGATGGGATGAACTGGTATGGGTATGCGGGTGGGAATCCGACGTTAAAGGTTGATCCAATGGGGCTTTTAGCCGCAATCGTTTGCGAACGGTGCCTGAAAGGCTCTATGACTTGTTATGTCAACGAGGGAAGCTAATAGGGGTCAGGC
>PKTU01000189.1 GCA_002869005.1 Deltaproteobacteria bacterium | reverse complement strand
GGACCTCTCCCAGAAGCCCGAGGTTGCAAAGCTAATCCGTGAAGAGGTTCTCAAGATCAACGCCAACGTGGAGAAGGACTACTTCCGTATCCACCGCTTCGGCATACTTTACAAGCTGCTGGACGTTGATGACGGGGAGCTCACCAAGACCGGTAAAATCCGCCGAGAATTCGTCAAAAAACGCTACATTGAGCTATACGACGCACTTTACGACGAGTCCGTCTCGGTCAAACGGGTTTCGGCGATATTCCAGTATCAGGATGGGCAGACGACTACAGTCGACACCGATATGGATTTTTACACTCTCGATATATCTTAGGGACCTTAGCGGGAGCTAAGCCGTATAGCATAAGGATTAAAGAAGATATCATGACTTATTTTATCCAGCTTTTGATTAGCGGACTCGTGGTCGGGTCGATCTATGCGCTCTCGGCGCTCGGATTCGTACTCATCTACAAATCCAGCCGGGTGCTCAACATCGCCCACGGGCAGATCATCGCGAGCGGCGCGTTTATCGCTTACGCCCTAACGGTCTACGCCGGTGTGCCTCTGGTAATCTCCTTCTTCCTCTCAATGGCGATCACCTTCTTCCTCTCGATGGCTGTGGAGAGAGTCTTTTTGAGGCGGTTGATTGGCGAACCGATCATCTCCGTTATCATGGTAACCATAGGGCTCATGTCGATAATCGACGGGGTCATCTACCTGACCCCCTTTGGCTCCACCAATATGTCATTCCCCAAATTCTTTCCACCGGAGCCGCTAAACCTTCTGGGCGCTACCGTTTCCTGGACTCAAGTGGTCGGCGTCATCCTCACCGCTATCATTATTGCCGCGCTCTCATGGTTCTTTAAGAACTCAACGCTCGGCATCTCGATGCGTGCGGTATCCGACGACCAGCTAGCCTCGATGTCCATAGGCATCTCCGTGCCTAAAGTATTCGGTCTGGCGTGGGCGCTGGCAGGGCTCACCGCAGCGGCGGCGGGCGGAATAATCGGCAATATCACAGGGCTTAATTTCGACACCCTCCACGCCTTCGGCATCATAGTCTTCCCTGTCGTTATCCTGGGCGGGCTCGACTCTATCGGCGGCGCTGTCGTGGCAGGCATCATAATGGGGCTCATTCAGCAGTTCGCCGCCGGCTACCTCGACGGCAACTGGGGCCTCCAGGGCACCGCAGAGGTGCTCCCTTATATAATTCTTTTGATTCTGTTGCTGTTCAAGCCCCACGGGCTCTTCGGCACTCACGAAATAGAGCGAGTATAAATTATGGCGACCAATCGTTGGCTGGCCACCGGCAACTTCTTTACCTCTTACAAGGAAGAGCAGCGAATCTTCCTCACAAACATAGACCGCCTCTGCTTATGGCTTCTGATAGCTGCACTCTATGCTTGGCCCTTCTTCGTCGAGACCTCAAACAAGGGGATGCTTGTACTAGACAACATCCTGATAGCGATGGTTGCGATCCTCGGGCTAAACCTGGTCACCGGTTTCGCCGGGTTAATATCAATTGGTCACGCGGCCTTCGTCGGCGTCGGCGCCTATACCACTGCGCTGATAGCAAGCGGCCTCGGCACCGACCATGTTTTCCTGACACACGCATGGCCGGTGGTCATAGTCTTATCCGGCATGGTGGGGGCGATCTTCGGCGGCATCGTCGGCCTCCCTGCGCTTAGGTTAAAACATCTATACCTGGCTATCGCGACCCTCTCCTTCCAGATGATCTTCCAGTGGGTCATAAACTTCTCGAAGCTCTTCAATCAGGGGCAGACGATGAGTGTTGGGAGGGTGTTCTGGCTGACTGGAAAAGTTGGGCGAAAAGACCATTACCTGTTCTGGTATTTTGCCGTCCTCACAATAGTAGTCATATCGGGCTTCCTGGTTAGAAACCTCTTGAGAACCAGATACGGCCGTTGCCTTGTGGCAGTTAGGGACAATGACCGCGCTGCGGATGCTATGGGAATGCACCCTGGCTTCACAAAGGTTTATGCCTTTGCCCTAGCAGGTTTTTTCGCCGGCATCGCAGGGTCGCTGCATTGTTACCTTTACAGGGGCGCGGGTATTGAATCATTCACCCTGCACCAATCGATCTCCTATCTTGCCATGGCAATAGTAGGTGGTTTAGGCACATTATCCGGCTCATTCTTTGGACCGGCGGCCATAAGGCTACTCGACCTTGGAGTTGAGAACCTCTCTTCATGGTCCTCTACCTTTTTGCCGTCGACTATGAATATCGCTACGGCGCTAAGACCTTTAACGTTCGGCTTAGTCATTGTGTTATTCTTAATGTTCGAGCCCCGCGGCATAGCCAACTGGTGGCGAATCATTAAGAGTTACTTTAAATTGTGGCCTTTTAAATACTGATTTTATTAGAGCGGCCACCAAGTACAAATTTCATATCAATCGTAAACATGCCGCTTAAAGCGGCGAACACAAAGGAGAGACTCATGCGAAAGATGCTTATGGTCACTACCATTGGTCTCATGGCGGCTTGCTTCGCCGTGACGACCGCCCAGGCCGAGACTTACAAGCTCGCGATCTCACTGGCAATCACCGGCCCCACCTCCGATGCTGGCGCTCCTTACGCGAAAGGCGTTGAGGACTATGTCAAGTACGCCAACGACGAGAAGATTCTCGGCGATGACGAGATTGAGGTTCTAATCCGTGATGACCAGTACAAGACTGACGTAACCAAGAGAAACTTCGAGGAGTTCCTCGACGAAGGTATTCCGATCTACCTTAACTACTCCACCGGTTCCACCCTGGCCCTCAAAAAAGACTTTGAAGAAGAGAAGATTGCGACGATCCCCGCCTCTTTCCACGCGGGCAACCTCGTTGACTCCAACTACATCTTCTTGCCCATTCAGTCCTACTCCAACCAGGTGATCGCGCTCTCGGAGTACGTTGTGAATAACAACAAGGGCGGAGTACCCAAGGTAGCGATGTTCATCCACCCGTCGGCTTTCGGTCGTGGTCCTGTCGAAGACACCAAGGGCGCGGTAGAAGCCGGGCTCAAGATGGATATCATAGAAGTCGTGGAGCATGGTAAAGACCTTGACACCACCGCTACCTTGCAGCGGCTTATGTCCAAGGGCGTTCAGTACATAATATGCCACACCGTCCAGTCCCCCGTCGCCGTCCTTCTTAAAGACGCAGAGCGCCTCGGTATCATCGCCTCTTCCTTTGGAGAAGAGGGCAAAATCACATTCCTCGGCGCACATTACACAGGCGGCAATGATCTGATCGACCTCGCGCCCACTGCGTCTGCGAACTTCTACTGGACCACCGGCTACACCCTTACCTCCGAGCCGGGACCCGGCACCGACCTTCAGCTTATGATAGCCAAGAAGTACGGCCGTGACGACAAGACCGCGAACTCCCACAACTACACCAACGGCATGATGGTAACGCAGGTAGCAATCGAGACTATGCGCCGCGCAAAAGCTCATGGGAAAGAGATCAACAAAGCGACCCTCTATGATGAGCTTAACGCGATGAACGGCGACAACGCCTACGACCCGCTAACCACCACCGGGCCAGTCACTTTCTCAAAAGATGACCACGAAGGCGTCGACAAGCTCCAGATTTACCGCGTAACGGACGGCGTATTTAAATCAGTGGGTGAACCCTTCATCCCCAAATACGCGGTCAAGAAGTAATTTAGAGGCTACCGGGTTAAGGGGCGGCGGCGTAAACCGCCGCCCTCACACCCTCTATCAACCCGAAAGCGGCGCCGGAAAATGTCAAATCAAGGTCAAGAGTCAGCGACAAGACTGCTGGAAGTAAACAATATAGAGGTCGTCTACAACGACATCGTGCAGGTGCTCCGTGGGGTCAGCATTGGGGTGACCGAGGGCAAAATAGTCTCGCTCCTCGGCACGAACGGCGCGGGCAAAACCACCACGCTGCGTGCGATCAGCGGCCTGCTTAAGCCGGAAAACGGTCATATCCGTGAAGGCTATGTTAAATTTGACGGCAATGACATCACCAACGTACTGGGCACCAAGGTAGTCACTCACGGCGCGGTTATGGTCCCTGAGGGGCGAAGGGTTTTCAAGCACCTCACCATTGAAGAAAATATAAGGGCGGGTTCCACGACAAGAAAAGACGGCTCTAAAAAGATAAAGGCCGATTTCGACGCCATGTACCAGCTTTTCCCACGCCTCACGGAGATTGGCAATAAGATGGCTGGTTATTGCTCCGGCGGTGAGCAGCAGATGATAGCAATCGCCCGCGCCATGATGGCTGCGCCTAAGATGTTAATGCTTGACGAACCTTCTCTGGGCCTCGCCCCGCTCCTTGTTAAAGAAATTTTCGAGAACATCAAACACATCAACAAAGAGATGGGCACGACGATCCTCGTCGTCGAACAGAACGCAAAGATCGCCTTGGCCGTATCGGATTACGCCTACATCATGGAGTCGGGAAAAATAGTCCTTGAGGGCCATTCTAAAGAGCTCCAGAACAACCCCGACGTAAAAGAGTTCTACATGGGCATAACAAAGGGCGGTAACAGAAAATCATTTAAAGAGGTAAAGTCCTACAAGCGCCGCAAACGTTGGATGTAGCGCCCTGTAAAGACGGCCAAACCCCTTCCCATTTGATAGGGCGGCCGGATATGGTTAAAGTGGGGAGCCGCTTGGAGGGCTCCCTTTTTTAATCGTCATGCCTACAGATCAAATGCTACCAGGAGGAATCATGGATCGCAAAAGTGGTCTCTTCAGCGAAAAAACCGAGACCCTCTCACGAGATGAGCAGCGCGATATTTTTGAAAAAAAAACCCTCTCCCTAATAGCCCACGGCTATAAAAACGCACCCG
>PKTU01000104.1 GCA_002869005.1 Deltaproteobacteria bacterium | reverse complement strand
ATTCTGACGAAACCTACGATTACTACGTTTGCCCAATTTGCGGTCATACTCATGAGCGCAAAGCCCCGGAGAAGTGCCCCGTTTGTGGCGCCCCCGGTGAGCGCTTCGAGCGCATCTCGTAGCAACGTCTACATGGTTATAAAAAAAGGGAGCGCCAATGGCGCTCCCTTTTTTGTTTAAAGTGATTAGTCTTACAGTTAAGCCTTTGGAAATTCAGGAAGGTCAATATCCGCCATCTGCTGAAGAAGGCGCATCAACTGGCAGGTATAGCCATACTCGTTATCGTACCAGACGTAGAGGACGACGTTGTGCGGGTCGGCTTCGTTGACAATGGTAGCTTGCCCGTCAAAGACCCCGGCGTGTCTGGAGCCGACGATATCCGAAGAGACGATATCCGCTGAGTTGGTAAAGTCGATCTGTGTCTGTAGCGGACTGTTGAGCGATATCGAGCGTATATAGCTGTTAATGTCGTCCCTTGAAACCTTCTTTGCCAAGGAGAGCTTAAGTATTGCGAGCGAGACGTTTGGCGTTGGCACCCGTATCGCATTGCCGGTCAACTTGCCCTTTAGCTCGGGAAGGACCTTCGCCACTGCGGAAGCCGCGCCCGTAGATGTAATTACCATGTTCAACGAAGCTGCCCGGCCGCGCCTTGGCTTGTTGTGGTAGTTATCAATTAGGTTTTGGTCATTGGTATAGGAGTGGCAGCTCTCGATGTGGCCGCTGACTATCCCGTAGCGCTCATGCATGACTTTTAGAATGGGCGCAATTGCATTCGTCGTACAGCTTGCCGCCGATACGATGGTCTCGGATGGGTCGAGCTGGTCGTTGTTTATCCCAAAAACGATGTTGGGAATGTCGCCCTTGCCGGGCGCCGTAAGGAGAACTTTTTTTACACCCTTGCCCTCAAGGTGCCTCGATAGACCCTCGCGATCGCGCCACCTGCCGGTGTTGTCCACGACAATTGCGTTGTCTATGCCGTAACGCGTGTAATCGAGCTCCTCGGGGGGGATGGAATCGATGAGCCGCATCATGTTGCCGTTGGCGACAAGGGCTCGTTCATCGTGATCCACCTCAAGTGTGCCCTTGAAGGTGCCGTGGACAGAGTCCAGCCTTAGGAGGGCGGCTCGTTTTTCGAGGTCGTCCGGCCCCTGGTTTCTTACTACGATACCCTTCGGGCGGATTTTGTCGCCGTTACCGATTTTATCCAACAGAACCCTCGCTACCAGGCGGCCGATTCGGCCGAAACCGTAGAGAACCAGGTCCTGAGGGGTTTTGAGGACGGGGTGTTTACCCGTGCAGGCGCTCGCGAGCTCCTTGTCAAGGAAGTCAGCTACGGAGGTCGCGCCCGAGTGGAGGAACTTGTGAGTAATCTTGCCAAGGTCGATACGGCAAGGCCCAAGGTCCATGTTGGCAATCTGCTCAAGTACCGGCAGCGTATCCTCAACAGTGAGTTCCTCGCCGGTGACGAGGAGTCCGTAGCGGTGGGCCTTCAATACATCAAGGGAGCTTACCTTGGCGATTGACCTCCCATAGACGTGGATAAGCACACCTCGTTCAAGCCGTAACTCGTTTAGCGGCGCCAGCATTTTGTTGGAGATTACTTCGTAGCGGGCCCACTTATCAAAGTAGAGATCACCTTTGGCGAGGTCCATCTTTGGATATCCTCCAGGAAAATTTACGACAAAATGCGAGGGGGGAACTATACACGATCTTTTTTATACGTTAAAAAAGAAAAAGGGATTTTTAGCGAATATTGCATCCACCCCGTACACAGTAAGGACTGGGGACCCAAATGAAACGCATGGATCCGGAAGTTGAAGAACTGGGAATAGGTAGAAAGATCAGGTCATTGCGAAAGCAGCTGGATTTTACCCTCCAGCAGCTCTCTGATAAAACCGGGCTTTCAAAGCCGCTCCTTTCTCAGGTGGAAAATGGTCATGTAGTGCCGCCCGTTTCCACTTTAATGAGGATTGCAAAGGCGCTGGGCGCAAATATATCCTTTTTCTTTCAGGATGAGGAGGAAGATGTAAAGGTCTCCGTAACCCGCGCCAGTGAAAGGCATGTGGTTGGACCTCGCCCTCACCACCCTAACGACGAGGTCGGTTACAGTTACACCTCACTTGAGATACATAAGGCTAAGAAGTCGATGCAGCCCCTTATGGTTACCTTCGGCAAGGAGGAGGGTGACGCATTGCGGTTTTACAGCCACGAGGGCGAAGAGTGCGTTTATCTAATTGAAGGGCAGGTCGAGTTTATCTCTGATGAAGGCAACTGGACACTTGATGTCGGAGATTGCCTCTATTTCGACTCCGAGATCCCCCACGCGCTTAGAACCGTCTCGGATAAGCCGGCCAAGGCCCTCATCGTTTTATTTCCGGGAAGGAAGCTGTAGATGGCGGAAGATTTAAAGATCCTTTTCACTAAGGAAGAGATAGCAAAGGCCACGGCTAAGATAGCGGAGGAGATAAATCGGGACTACGAAGGCAGGGAGGTCGTACTGCTCGGAATCCTAACCGGCGCTTTTCTCTTCCTCGCCGATCTGGTGAGGTTGCTTACTGTAGATTGTAAAATCGACTTTGTCCGCCTCTCCTCTTATGGAAATGAAACCGCATCAAGCGGGCGGGTTGAGAAGCTTATGTCACACAAGCTTGACCTAACCGGCGCTAACGTAATTGTTGTCGAGGAGGTGGTGGACACCGGCCTAACCCTCAGTTATTTTTTAGAAGACCTTAAATCCTCAGGTCCGAGAGAGGTAAAGGTTTGCTCACTCGTTGATAAACGTGAGCTGCGGCAAAAAGAGATTGGAATTGATTACACAGGCTTCGTGATAGAGGATGGTTTTTTGCTCGGCTATGGGATGGACCTTGCCGAGCGCCTTAGAAACCTGCCCGATATTAGAGTTAAGGAAGATTAAACAAGTTTAAAAGGAGTGTGTCATGGCTACCTGGAAATGTCCCGACTGCGGTTATGAACGTGATTCTCGCTGCAAACCAAAAAAATGTCCCGATTGCGACAAACCTGTCACTTTCGAGAAAAAAGAGAGCTGATAGAAGCCGCCCGTTAGGGCGGTTTCTTTTTGGTGGCTTTTAGGTTGGATGGTGCTAGTTTTATAGTTAAATTTTTTACAACAAGCTGGAGTCGGGTATGTCGCTGAGGATTGGGATAGTAGGTTTCGGGCGGATAGGGCGCGCGCTGTTCCGGCTGGGTTTTGACAGGCCGGGGATAGAGTTTGTCGCTATATGCGATGACGGAGATGCAGAGGCGCTTCTCTATCTGCTAAACCATTCTACCGTGGAGGGGGCCTTCGACTCTCCAGCGATTCTGGAAGGCAACCACTTTGTGGACGGTGGGCAGCGGGCAAGGGTTTTGAAGCAGTCCACCCCCGGAGCGGTGCCTTGGGACAGCCTTGGCGTGGATTATGTCTTTGACTGTACCGGGGAGTATCGCACCAAAGAGGCGTTGGTTAAACATTGTCAGGCCGGAGCCAGACTTGTTATCTCCTCGACACCACCCTCCGACGCCTCTTTCCCTGTAATAGTGAGGGGTGTCAATTGTGCGGGGGTCACCGGTGACGAACGGATCATCTCCTGCGGATCATCCTCGATCCACGCTCTTTCTCTGGTGCTGAAGGTCCTCTTGGATGGCCCCGGCGTAGACGCCGCATCGATGACCTCCGTTCATGCTTACACAGGCAACCAACACCTTGCTGACTCCGCAAGCGTCTCCCTCCGGTGGAGCCGTTCTGCGGCTCAGAACATAATACCAAATGAAACCTGGGCTCCAGAGGTTGCCGCATCACTGTTGCCTGCGCTAGATGGAAAGATTGACGGTGTGGCCCTTAACGTACCAGTAGCGGCCGGTTCAAATATCGACCTTGTCGCTAAACTCGGAAAGGTCTTGAGCGCAGGGGAGGTAAACGACCTCTTTCTGCGTGCCGCCGAGGGGCCTATGAGAGGCCTTTTGGGCTATACGGACGCACCCATTGTATCCAGCGACGTCATAGGAGACCGCCATTCGGCGCTCTTTGATTCCAACGCAACGCTTGCTATGGGCAGTGGGCTGGTTAAAACCCTTACTTGGTTCGATAATGGATGGGCTTTTGCCGAACGGATGCTTGAAACGGCAGAGCTTCACGCCAAGAGGGGAGGTGCCGCGTGAGGATAGCGATCAACGGCTTTGGGCGTATCGGGAGGTCAATATACCGACTGCTCAATGATAGAGAAGGGGTCGAGGTGGCAGCTGTTAACGATCTCGCAGATCCCGCAGCGTTGGCATATCTTTTAAACCATGACACAGTGATGGGCAATTTTGAGGATACTGCTCAAATTGAAGAGGGCGAGATGGTCACCGGCCATCAGCGCACGAAGATGCTTTCAGAGCGCGACCCGTCAAAACTTCCCTGGGGCGGATTGGGGATTGATTATGTTATTGAGGCTACGGGAGTCTTCCGAGAGCGGGATAAGGCAGCCCTTCACCTTGATGCAGGTGCGGGGAGGGTTATCCTGACCGTGCCGGCTAAAGGTGAGGTTGACGCGACGGTTGTGCTTGGCGTCAATGAACAGACTATTACCCCTGATTGCAAGGTAATCTCCAACGCCTCATGTACGACCAACTGCATGGCGCCGGTGGCGAAGGTCCTGCATTAAAATTTCACTATACTTTCGGGGCTTATGAGCACAGTACACGCTTATACAAACGACCAGCGCCTGGCTGATGTACCCCACTCGGATTGGCGCCGCTCACGGGCTGCCGCGGAAAATACGATACCTACCACTACCGGCGCTGCCCGAGCGGTTGGAATGGTTCTACCTGAGCTTAAAGGCAAGCTGGATGGAATGGCGATGAGGGTGCCGATACCGGACGGGTCCGTAGTCGATCTCGTGACTGAAGTCTCACGGGATGTAACTGTTGAAGAGGTTAACGCGGCACTCCTTAAGGCTTCAAAAGACCCCTCCATGAGGGGAGTGATCCGTTACTCGGATGGGCCCCTTGTGTCGAGCGATATAGTGGGAGACCCCCACTCGGCTATCTTCGACGCGCCCCTCACTCAGGTTGTAGGCGGGAGGTTGGTTAAAACAATCTCCTGGTATGACAATGAGTGGGGCTATTCAAACAGAGTGGTTGACCTAATCTATTACCTTGAAGGCATTTAGCGCTCAATACATGAACATCGGCAGGCCGAGGCCGTGCCGAACCCTGGGGAAGTAGTTGTCTGAGTCGTAAAGTGCCTCGACATCTACTTTTTTTACTCCCATAAGTGGCATGTCACCGTCAACATGCGTATAGCGGCCCTCGCGTAAGGCTACCATGCGACCGAAAGTTCCAGCGCCTATTAGGTCAAGTGCGCAGTTGGCGAAGGTTTTAGCCACCATCGTGTCGAGGCCGTCGGGGGTGCCCGAGCGCATAAGATAGCCTAGCGATTGGAAGAGGGTCTTTTCTCCCGCAAGCTCCTCAATCATTGCTGCTGTCTCCTGGCCGACTCCCCCCAGTTTTCTATGTCCGAAGGCGTCTGCCTGCCCCCGCTCGATGACCGCTCCCCCCATTTCAGACGCCCCTTCAGAGATAGTCATCATGCAGTAATTGGAAGGGTTGGCGCGTTTATCTTCCATTAAGAGCCCCGCTAAACGCTCCGTGTTAAAGGGGACCTCAGAGATGATTGCTCTGTCTACACCCGCGAGGTAGGCCGAGATGAGTGAGGTCTCACCTGAGCTCCTGCCGAAGAGTTCGACCACGCCGATGCGCTCATGTGAACCCGCCGAGGTCCTAAGCTGGCTGATGTACTCGACCGAGCGGGTTACAGCGGTAGAAAAGCCGATGCAAAAGTCCGTGCCGTAGACGTCATTGTCCATAGTCTTGGGGATTGAGACCAGTGGGAATCCTTGCCTGTGAAGGTGCGAGGCATAACCGAGGGTGTCCTCACCTCCGATGGGGACAAGGACATCCACCCCCAGCCGCTCAAGGTTTTTTATTATATGGGGAGTGCAGTCGAAGTGACCCTCTTTGGCTTTTAGGCGGTCTCCCTCGGCGATGAACCAGGGAACCTCTTCTGCCGGGACGGCTATGGGGTTGACCCTCGACGTATGTAGGAAGGTGCCGCCTGTGCGCTCTATCTTACGGGTGTTGTCAGGCGTTAACTTGAGCGTGAACTTTTCTAAGGACGCCGGATCTTCCGTGTCCAGATTGAGCAACCCCCTCCACCCTCTTCGTATACCGAGGACAGAGTGGCCCTCCTTGGCTGCGCGAACTGTCACGGCTCGGATCGCCGGGTTTAGTCCAGGGACATCGCCGCCGCCTGTGAGGATGCCAATTTTCATCCGCTGCCTCCTATCGTAGAGCTTATTTAGGAGTATATGGCAGAGAGTGCCATGGTCAAGGTGGCTATTCCACCCGTATTGCTCTTATGGGGTCGAGGCGGGATGCGCGCCAGGAGGGGTATATTGTCGCCAGATAACAAAGGACTATCGCCACCACGGCGCATATTACCGATGAGGCGGGCGAGGCGTTTACCGGGAATTCGTCAAATAAGTATATATCTCCGGGTAGTTTAATCAGGTGCCACTCGTTTTGGAGCCAGCAGAGAAAATTTCCCAGCGTAACGCCGAGAAGTGAGCCCACCGCGCCTATTACTATTCCCTGAAGGGCAAAGAGGCGGCGTATTGTCTTGGAGCTCGCCCCCATCGCTTTCAATATGCCAATTTCACGCGTTTTTTCCAGCACTACCATAATTAGTGTGGCCGCTACGTTAAAGGCGGCTACGACAACAATGAGCCCCAGAATAATCAGAAGGACCACCTTTTGTAACCCCAAAGCGCTAAGCATGTTTCTGTTAAGGCGTTTCCAGTCGCTGACCCAGTAGTCCGCGCCGAGCACATTCGCGATCCTCCCAGCTATGGCGGAAGCATCCTCAACATTCTCTACCCTTACATCTAGTGCCGATATCTTTCCTTCCATGCCGAGGAGGGATGCTGCATTCTCAAGGGAGAGAAAAGCGAATGTTGAATCAAAATCGTACATCCCTGAGTTGAAAATTCCGCCGACCAAAAACAACCTGGAGTGCGGGATGCTCTCCGATGGAATGGTCACCCTTACCGGCTGCCCTGTCTTGACTCCAAGCTCGCGGGCAAGCTCCGCGCCAAGCAGTATTGATGGCGATGAGGAAGTGAGGGAGGATATGCTCCCCTCTTCAATGCCTTCTCCCACAAGCGACAGCCAGCCTGGGTCTTCAGTGTCGACGCCGCGAAGTGCGGCTCCGGTGTTGGCCCCTTGGGACTCTATCATTCCCTGACCCAAAACCACCGGATTAACCCTGACTACACCATCAATGCTCTGCACGATCCGACGTTCACTTATGCCGTCATCGTTTATCTGACCCCTTAGAGAGTATATGGAGATATGCGAGTTCATCCCGACCAGCTTGTCTCTAAAGGTGGAGATGTACCCGGTCATCACGGCATAAACTATTATGAGCGCAGCTACGCCTACAGCAACCCCTCCGGTGGAGAGGTAGGTGATGAGGGATATAAACTTCGCCCCTTTTCGCGCACGCAGGTGGCGGATTGCCATCCAAAGCTCTAAATTATTGTTCATTGAAAGAGTATAATATTCAAAGTAGACCTCACTCAACTCTCAAAGGTGACGATTAACTTGACAATCGTCACGACCTCTTCGATTCTTGCCCTATCTTAATAGCCGAGGGAGTCGCCGAATGGATAACCGCTGGATGACAGCCGCCGCCGCTATGATATTGGCTATAGGGGCCTTTTTTGTTCTCGTTTGGGGAAAGAGCATTCTCCTTCCCCTTGCCGTAGCCGTTATGCTCTGGTATCTCCTCAATGCCTTAAGCGATCTCATTTCAGCGTACGGGTCCAAGGTCGTAAAGTTGCCTCGCTGGGTGTATACGCTCCTGGCTATGGTCATCTCTCTCGGCGCCACCTCGATAATATTCGATGCCCTTACCACCTCTCTTTCCTCCGTGACCGAGGCCGCCCCACTATACCAAACCAACTTTACCAAGCTTGCGGAGAAGGGCGCCGCTTTTTTCGGATTGGAGGCTACGCCAACCATAAGGCAAATCGCAAGCTCGCTTGATATTAAGAGTTTGGTGGGCAGCCTCGCGGGAATGGTTACGACACTCGCCGGAAACATCGGCATCATCATTGTATATTTATTATTCATCCTCATTGAGGAGCGCACCTTTGAGAAAAAATTGACCGCGCTTTTTAAATCTGAAGAGGACCGTGGCAGGGTTATTGGTGTAATAGAGGGAATTCAATCGCGCATAAGGACGTATGTCTTTATAAAAACCGCGTTGAGCGGGCTGACGGGGGTGCTCTCCTATGCCATATTGCTGATGGTTGGTGTGGATTATGCTCTATTCTGGGCTTTTCTAATCTTTCTGCTGAATTACATACCGACAATCGGCTCGATGGTCGGCGTTTTGCTGCCCACCTTGCTAACGCTTGTGCAGTTTTCCTCCCCCGGACCGTTTTTCGTTGTTTTGGCGTCTCTTGGCACCGTGCAGTTCCTAATAGGTAACATACTGGATCCTAAATTAATGGGCGGAACGCTAAATTTAAGCGCCCTTGTAGTCCTCTTTTCACTGGCGCTATGGGGCAAGTTGTGGGGAGTTGTGGGGATGTTCCTCTGCGTTCCATTCACGGTGATGGCGATGATAATTTTCGCCGAGTTCCCGCGGACGCGTCCAATTGCAGTGCTCCTCTCGGGAGATGGCGATCCGGGACCCACGGGTGAGGAGGCTCAGTAGGGCCTGTCTTCGGCACGCTCCTCCAGCTGGGCCAACCTTGTTTTAAGCCCTCCTACATAGAGCAAGAGCTCGCCTTGCAGCTTCTCTATCTCAACCTTTCTCGCTTCCAGGTCCTTTAGGACTGTTTTGAAGTGTCTCAGGGCCGTTTCGACCTGATCGACTTCATTCATGTCGGCTGTAGCGCTCCCCAGTATTTCGGATATCTCATCCAGAGAGAGGCCAAATCGTTTGCCCCGAAGGATGAGTTTAAGCCGCGTCCTGTCCTTTCTGTCGAAGAGCCGGTGGGCGCCCTCCGTGCGGGAGGGGTTGATCAATCCTTTCTCCTCATAAAAACGTATGGAGCGGGCTGTAATGTCAAACTCTTTTGCCAGCTGGCTTATCGTCCAGGATTGCTCTTTTTTCATTTTAAAATCCTTGCAAAATAAAAGGCATTACATAGCACGCTGCATTCTCACGTTTATCCGGGCCTGCTTCAATAGTTTTGACCAAGGCAAATTTATCCGTTTGTCTCTTTATATGTATAACGCTTAAAGGAGAGGCTGGAAACTTCCGAATATAAATAGCGTGCGGACGCTACGGGAGATAACGCCGGCAAGGTTGGCCGCAGGTGGAAAAGGGCTGAGAAATGCTACTTTTGCTTATTGATTTCGCATTACGCCAAGGTGGCAGTGCTTGACCTTCGCAGCCCCTTTCCGTTAACATTCGTAAATATATTCACATTGCGAAAGATACGTTTTTTCAGCCTGAGGGGCTTACCGTTTATCAGTGGGCCCCGTGCCGGTATTGCTGAAGTTTAGCGGCGCGTGCATTGACCTTGCGCTGCATATTCAGACGGGTGAAGTTGGATTGGCATAAGGGCTTATTTTCGTTTTTAATTTGAAACTGGAGGCTATGCCCGGGGAAATTGTTTCCGGGAATGCGGCACCGGTACAGTTAAAGGACGGGTGAGATGGGTCGAGTCTATTACCGCAATTGGATAGCGGTTGTTATTTCTCTCTTCATGGCGTCTCTTCTTGGCGGCTGCGGTGCGACGAGCACCGATGAGCTGACCCCGGGTGGGGGCGGCGGCGGTACTGTAACGCCTCCGACCACTGTCGTTCAGGTCGCTGCGCCAACCCTAAACTACCCGGCGCAACATGAGGAATTCTATGCACCATCAGTGGAGTTCTCCTGGGATCAATCCATAGACCCAGACACTATGGCGCCTTACCCCGAAGTAACCTCTTATGAGCTACAGCTTGCGCGTGACCCGTTTTTTGCCGATATCGAGTTTACCCTAGCCTTTGATCCGCCGACTGTAGGCAATACGACAACCTACACGATAGATATCGACAGCGCCGATAAAGTTGGAACCTTCTACTGGAGAGTTCGCGCGCTCACGGGCAACCCCCTGCTTCCCGGCTTATGGTCGCCTAACAGGTCTCTTGTAATTAAAGGCGTAGAGTTTGACTTTGCCAAAGAGGCCGGCGCTGTCGATGTGCCGGCGAATGGTTTTATACTCCTCTCGGCGCTGGACAATAACAGGTTGCCGGAGACTACCCTGGGCATGCTCCCCTACGGGTCCGTCAAGATATTTGAAAACGGCCGAGAGGTGCCGACCGCGGCAACGGCCGGACCTTCAAACATAGCTTATTATGAGTTCTTTCACGCTCCCCTTGATGACCATCGGTTGGATGTAAATCTGGTCCTCGATATCTCCGCGAGCGTAGTAGGCGACCCCTTCTCACCTGATTCGCCCTTGGCTGATATGCTTGAGGGCGCCGAAGACTTTGTAAATACCATATACGAGCAGTATGGCTCCTACGATGTCGTAATTGACATTAAACTTGTAAAAGGCTTTGTAGCTGGAGAGGTCGTTATTGATGATACGACGCTTGATCTGGCGCTTTTACAGGGAGGTGACGCTGCAAGAAATCAGATCATTGGCGATCTGGTAGTTCCCGAATCCTCCAGCCCGCTTCTTTGCACAATTGTAGGTGAGCTTGAAGAGCTGGGGCTAAAAGAGGAGCTTTTCTTTCAAAATAATTACACGGTCGAAGCTACGAGCAGTCAGAAAATAAGGATGGAGGAGGCATGGGACGGCGCCCTCGTTCTATTCACCGATGGATACAACAGCGCCGACAATTGCACCTTCGATGATGTTTACGAGGCCCTGGAGGATAGCGACCACGACATTTACGCCGTTATGATTGATTCCGCCAACTCATCGCAAGAGAGCCGTGAAGAGCTCGCCTCCGTGGTCGTGGAGGATGGCTTCAAGGTTGTTGGCGCAGCCATGACCTTCGAGATGGCGGCGGTATCGGCCGATGCATTTGACACCTTTGATCCGGACCACTCGATTGTCGCCGGGCTTACCTCTTTAGACCTTGGCGCGGGTGGATATTTTTACCCCGTTAACGGTGGCGATTCGCTTGCGAGCGACTCCATAAGCACTCAGGTAGGCGCCGCGAGCTATCTGGATCCAAATGGTGGAAGGGTAATCCTTGTCGGTTCTCCTGCCGTATTGGAGCTGCTTGATTATGACGAAATAGCTGCTACCCCGACAAACGACAATGCACTGTTCGCACTTCAAGCGCTGGATTGGCTGGGCGGCGCCAACGGGTCTGTCGAGCAGCTGAATGTTCGGATTGTCCGCTCTGCGGGGGCGGTTGAGTTCGGACAGATGGTCGGCGCTGAGACCTCCATACCGCTTTCCGATGCCATAAGACCCATTACTGCATCCACACTTGAAAATGTAGACGTGCTTGTTTTTCATGATTTCAGAGGGCTTCTCTCCCCAGCGGAGGTTGACTCCGTCGTTAATTGGGCACGCGGTGGAAAGGGTATCCTCTTTTCGGGTGGCGAAGCGGGTAGCAAGCCCGTGGCCGATGGAGTCTTCTCCTTTGGTTCAATAGTTACCGCCGCCGATGAGCTTAATACCGATTCAGGCAGCGTTCCCTATAGCGTCGGGTCTTTTCCCTTGGGTAATCAGGTGCCCTTTACCGTTACAGTTGGGGGAGGCAGATTAGCCTACGCAAATAGCGGCGCCGTAGCTGCCGCTGCTTACGAGGACCCCGTGACAAGTTCGAGGAGCGTGATTTTCGGTACGGAAACAATCCTTGAAAACTATGGTGACGCTGATGCCGCAGCTTTCATAGACGAAACGCTGGCATGGCTCAGCCCATCAACCAGTATTCTCGTTGATGACGGAGACCTCTCAACGGACGTTATAACCACTACCCTGGCGCCCTTCAGCAGCGGGTTTGCCGGTAGCGTCTCGGAGACAGCGGCCCCGCTTGACCAGACCAATCTGGCCGCCTACGGGGTTCTTGTAATCCACAACAGGTTAACCCCGCTTACCGATAACGAGATAGAGGCTGTCAGCTTGTGGCTCTCCTCTGGTGGGGCGCTGCTTTTTTCGGGAGCATCGGAAAGTGCAACAGATGGGGGTAATTCGCTGAGGATGCTGATAAGCGGCAGTGACATTCACGCCCTTGCCGATGAGCTTCGTGAATCGGTAATGACCCTCTCCGAGGGCTTCATAGAAATTGCAGATTCATTGGCGCTCTCCACCCAGCAGTATTACCAACTCCTCTACTGCTCCTCATTGAGAGACGGAGCCGACGATGGGGAGCTTCACATGGAGGTTAAAAACTGGGCGGGTGTTCCAGGTGAGCTTGATATGATTTACGAGACCACCAACTTGACCGATTACTACGTGGATGATTACTTCAGCTTCCCGATGACATGTTTTGACCGTGCCGAGGCATTTAAGTCAGCCAAGTACGACCGTGATGGTGACGGCTATTACTACGTCCCCGGCAAATTTCAAGATATTAACGATGATCCTAATGACCCGCTGGCCCCCTTCATGCGCGGCTATGGCGGCGACATCCCCAATGACGGTATAGACAACGACGGAGACGGGGGTGACAATATCGACGGGGCAGAGGATGGCTGGGTTCTAACTTTAACGGAACTAGAGAATACTTGCATAAATGCTGACATTGTGCCCTTAAGGCCCCCTCAGGATATTTATTTCAACCTCTCAAATAACGCGGGGTATTTATACGGCACTTTCGTTATGTCGACCGTATACTTTGATGATGGAGAGATTCGGGCCGAGCGTCCCGCTGAGTGGATACTTGAGGGTGACTCTACCGCTAACAGCTTCAGCATAAGGCCGCTTGGATGGGGCAATACCAACCAATGGCCTGTATTCTCCATAATCGGCCCGCTCGCTGGAGGTTGGGAGGGGACCTACCTCCAAGACTACCCCTGGGTTGAAGGGCAATGTTTTGCTAGCGGGCAATGGACACTGGTCCAGATAGCACCATGACATATTATAAATAGTGGTGCAAAAGAGGGCGCTTATAAGCGCCCTCTTTTGCCTTTATTTTAAAATCTCTCATCAATGCGAAATAACCGGACATAGAAGAGGTTCTTGAGATCGGACAAAAAGAGCTGCTACTGATTGGCGGCGGTCATTCAAATCTCCACTTGCTTATGCGGGCCGAAGAGCTGCTTAAGGCCGGTGCGGCGGTAACCCTCATCTCTCACTCTACCTTCCACTACTATTCAGGCATGGCCCCCGGCATGCTCTCCGGTCGCTATTCGGATGACGATTGCCGGGTGGATCTTCGCCGCCTTGCAAAAGCCAAAGGGGTCAATTTCATCGAAGGTGATTTTGAGAAGGTGGACCCTGTAAATAGGGTTGTACATTTATCCGGCGGGGCGACTTTTAATTACGATGCTGTCTCTTTCAATACCGGTAGCCGGGTTCCCGTTGATTTGATACCCGGCGCACAGAGAGCTCTCTCTGTAAAGCCCTTTGAAAACCTTTCGTTGCTTAAAAGGACCATAGAAAAAAGTTCGCAAGCGAAACCATTAAAAGTCGTGTTGATAGGTGGCGGTCCAACCTCAGTGGGCATAGCTGGGGCAATCATATCTTTCGCCAATAAATCAAAGGCCAATATCTCCTTAACGCTACTTGATGAGCGTGAGCGGATACTTGCGGCAATGCCGAAAAAAGCCGCGAGCTTTGCGGCTGAATCAATTGTAAGGCGCGGCGGGCTCATAATGACGAATTACAAGGTTTCGGCGCTTCGGGAGGGGCTAATCGAGAGCTCTAATCGAGAGAATGTTCCGTACGATGTTGTTGTTGTCGCAATCGGTCTTGTTCCTCCCAGGCATTTTAAGAGCTCGGGGCTAAGCTGCGCTCCAGACGGGGGGATGTTGGTGAATGATTGCCTGCAATCGGTTGATTATCCGGAAATATTTGGCGGGGGTGATTGCATTTCGATTCAAAATAATCCGCTACCGAAGGTTGGTGTCTACGCAGTAAGGCAAGGGCCTTTAATCTTAAAGAACCTAAAAGAGTATCTCACCGGCGGTAACCCGATACCTTTTAAGCCGCAGCGAAAATATCTTCAGATTATAAACCTTGGAGATGGCAAAGCGGTGGCTGTGCGTGGGCGTTATGCGTTGGGCGGTAAACTGGTCATGATATTAAAGGAAGTTATCGACAAGCGCTTTATGCGCCGCTTTAAGGTTGATTAGCAAGCTTTGACCAATCGAATCGTATCCAACTTTTTCAATTTTTAAGGAGGTTGGGGGGGAAATCTGGTAGAATTTTTTTGGTGTTTTAGTAGAGGCATTTATTATTTGCATGGCACCGGCAGGGCAGGTACATTTCGTCTCTAAGCTTTTGCAGCGAATGCTTTGGCCCTGTTTTGGCTCACATAGCACTGGGATATTTTAATGGTAAAGAAAGCCGGAATCGGCTTAAGGCGTGCCGAAAGAAGGAACGTAAAAGTTCTTGTGGCCCTCGATTCAGGGTCGAAAACACCGCTCTCCGGGCATATCCTCTGCACAAAAGATGTCAGCGCGGGTGGCGTTTACATCAATACGGATACCCCCCTTCCCGTAGGGACGAGGGTTATGATCAAGATCGCGTTGCCGCGTGGTCAACACCACAGCGAATGGGGTATGGTGTGGCGAAAAGACGAGCGTGGCATGGCCGTTCGTTTCGATAACATCAGCGAAACCGTCAAGAAAGCGCTGCTTCCCAGCTAGTTCCTTCTAGAACTGCTTTGTCGAAAGCATAACAAGAGTGCATGCCTCTGTGTGTGCTATTCCAGCGGAGTCCAGCGCCTCCATTAACTCTCTTGATTCTGTGCCGGGATTCATAATTATTCTTCCGGGCTCCAATTTGATTATCTCCTCCACGTAAGGCCCGATCTTGTCAGCCGCTACATATAAAGTCAGGGTATCTATTTTTTCCGGCAGCGCCGAGAGGCTATCGTAGACCCTCCTTCCGTCTATATCTTCATAGGCTGGATTGACCGGGTAGACCTCATGCCCATTTGCTTCCAGCGCCTTGATCGCCTTATTCGAATACCGCTCACTCTTTGGGCTGGCACCCAAAACCGCTACCTTCTCTTTAGCCACGTTGTTGCTCCTCAAAGTATTTTTACCGGTTTTAAGCATCAATTATTCATGACGCCATCTTCTTAAAACTTTCTCCGCTGAAGTGTAGACGCCTGGGGGAAGGGGAGTGCTCGGAATATTTTTGCTAAATCTCGGTGCAGGGGCTGGTTGCGTCACCCCCTCAACCTCTATAAAGGTCCCCCGCGCCTTGTTGTGAGGGTGGCAAGGGGCTTCATTCAAAGAGAGTACCGGGGCAAAGCAGATGTTCTCCCCATCGAGAAGTTCTTCCCATTGCGCCCTTGTCCTGCTTTTGAATATTTCAGTTAGACGCTCTTTCATTGATAGCCAGTCTTTTGGATGCTGAGAAGAGCATTCATCCCCACAAATTCCCAGCTTTTCCAGAAGTGAGGCGTAAAATGTCGGCTCAATCGACCCGAGTGCGATATGCGCTCCATCTGCACATTCATAAGTGTTGTAAAAATGAGCTCCGCCGTCCAGCAGGTTCGTTCCTCTCTTCTCCTGCCACAGCCCCTCTTCCATAAAACTTCTAACCATAGTTGTCAAAAGCGCTGCGCCATCAAGCATCGCCGCGTCGACAACTTGGCCTTTGCCGCTTTTACTTGCTTCAAAGACGGCGCACAGTATTCCGAAAGCAAGGAGCATCCCGCCGCCGCCGAAATCTCCGATTAGATTGAGTGGGATGGTGGGCTTGCCGTCTTTGGGGCCGATCGTCGAGAGTGCGCCGCTAAGGGCTATGTAGTTGATATCGTGTCCGGCGTGATTTGCCAAAGGGCCATTTTGGCCCCATCCTGTCATGCGCCCATAAGCCAGGCGAGGGTTGCGCTCCAGACACCTGTCGGGCCCCAGTCCCAACCTCTCCATTACCCCCGGCCTAAATCCTTCGATGAGAGCGTCTGCTTTTGCAATCAACTCAAGAACCCTTTCAACTTCATTGGGCTCCTTTAAGTTGAGTTTTATGCTTTCCCGCCCTCGCTTGAGAAACGCTCGCGGACCGGTAGGGCCTGGCAGTGGAACCCTTTTAGTTGGGTTTTCAATGCGAACTACATCCGCGCCCATGTCAGAGAGCATCATGGCGCAAAATGGCGCAGGGCCTAGCCCTTCGAACTCGACGACCTTGATGGAGGTTAATGGTCCCGACATTTTGCTCCTTTGGGAAAAACGCCGATACGCGTTCATCCGGATAGGTTGCAGCGTAAATATCAAAAACCCAGTGCCAACGCGGCTAACCCGATCAAAAGACCTATGGTGAAATTGATGGACTTTATTTTTATGAAATCGCGCCGCGACTCAGCCAGTATCGGTAGCATTCCGTGACCGTCTTGCGATACCGAATTGGCGAGTAAAATTGAGAGGGGTAGCGCCCCCGAAGCGTAGAGCGTTACGAAAATGAGCTGCGGTCCGGAATCCGGTATAAGGCTGATCAATAGGGCCATCAGGAGGACTAGAAAGTGGTTTTCGCTTATAAGCCGCTCAAGCTCAAGGTTGTCAAGGAGCAGGTGCATTACAAGAAGCGCCCCGAAGGTCCAGAGGAAAATCTTTTTTATGTGTATCTTCGCCACGTGATTCCAGAGATGTTCCTCAAGAAAATGGTCGGGCACCGTGATTACCATGAGAAGGGCGGCCAAAACACTTAATGTGACCGATACACCTATCCAGTTCCACTCAAGCTCATGAAACCAACCCAAGAATATGCCTGCGAGGAAGAGGCTTAAAACAACTGTGAGGATCCCTCTGGCGGGAGTGCAGTTCTTCCATTGAGATATAAATCTGGAAGCAGAAAAAGTGATGCACTCATCTTCATCGTGAAAGATAAAGCCGGGTTGAATGTTGCAGTTTGAGGGAGGGGAAACCCCTAGAAGCTTGTCTACTGTAAAGCCGGAGGCTACTCCGAGGAGGATTAGAAAGGCGGTGATTCCAAGGGCCTTGAGGGGAATCAGCGAAAGCATTATGAATGCACCGTCTCCGCTGGTGGCTACCATAACGGAAACCACCGCTCCAATTGTAATCATTCCATGGGAGTAGAGCGCGGCAACTGCGAAGGTGCCGAAGCAGCCCGGGATTGCTCCCAGGAGGGCGGCGAAAAGATATTGGCGAATGGGGCTGCATCCTAAAAGATTTCTGAGCACCCCGGATGAGGCAATGTTTACATACTCGATGAGCAGCATAACCACAAAGACAAAGCCGGTGATCATAAGTGCGTGGTTGAAGCTCTCAAGGATTCCTTCAAGCAAAAGGATGCCTCCATTTGAAAATTAAATCCGGAAAATTTGAATATATTTATACACCAATGACGCTAAAGGTGACAGGAGCCCGGCAGTCTGATTCTCATATCGCTGTAATAAAAAAGAGCCGGGGACTTAAGACCCCGGCTCTCTCTTTACTTCGGTATCCAGGTGCAGCTTAGTCAGCCTCCACCGGAGCGCCAACGGGGCAAACCTCGGCGCAGCTGCCGCAGTCCACGCACTCGTCGGCATCGATTACCATCTTGTCGTCGCCTTCGCTTATGCACTCAACGGGACACTCGTCAACGCAGTCGCCACACTTGGTGCATTCGTCGGTGATTGTGTAAGCCATTTTAACTCCTCTTTCTCCGTATCTCTCCAGATAGCGGGTAAATTCTGCCCGCTGCCGAGCAGCAGGCCCTCTCGCGTTACCTCTACAAATAGTGTCAAAGTTGTTTTAATGACCTTAAACAACCGAGAGCAAATGTTACTTGAAAATCATTCCCCGAATCAAATCCAAATGGACTCGGGAAGGTTTTTTTTGCCCCGCGTTGTGATGTGCAAGGGATATCTGGTAATTTTTTTGCGCAGCCTCTTTATGGATTAGTTAAACTATCACCTGAAGATGCAGCTGGCTTTATTGACAATGGGTCTTTTGGGATTAGCCTGAGAAAAGGTCTGTTAATGTTCAAGATAATCAAGGAGTTCAAAAAATGAAGACAATTTTGGCACTGTTGCTCTCTTTTGCTTTTGCATTTGGAGCGTCCCCGCTGTATGCCGCCAACAATGCTGAGAGAGTTGAGCTTTCCCCATTCATGGGGTACGCATGGTTCGATGATGACCTTTCAATCGATGATGCCCCGGTTTTTGGTGTGCGTTTAGGCTACTTTTTAACAGAGACATGGGAAGCGGAGCTTAGCGGTTACCTTGCAAGCTCCGAATACGACGGTGGCAATGATGTAAATGTCTTCTCCACGGATGTGGATGCTTTATACAACTTCCCCGGCTATGGGAACTTCCTCCCCTACTTAGGTGCGGGGGTAGGCTTGGCGGGGGTTGACCCTCAGGGAGAATCTGCTGATTACGAATTTACAGCTAATGCCGCCGCCGGTGTGCGTTATTTCGTAACCGAAGATGTTGCTATTCGGGGTGATATAAGAGAAGTACATATCTTCGATGATGGAGATTGGAATTTTATAGCTACAGTTGGGCTCTCCCTATTTTTTGGCGGTGAGATGAACGACGAAGAGCCGGCTCCGGCCAAGATGGCTGAACCGGCGCCCGCTCCTGCTCCAATGGCCGCCCCCGCCCCGGTTGACAGCGACAATGATGGAATCGTTGATGCCAAAGATCGCTGCCCGGGAACACCCAAGGGGGCAAAGGTAGACAGCTCGGGCTGCGAGCTCGATAGCGATGGTGATGGTGTAGTTGATTCAAAGGATAAGTGCCCGGGAACCGTGAAGGGCGCAAAGGTTGACATGGCGGGCTGTGAGGTCGATTCTGATGGCGATGGTGTAGTGGACTCCAAAGATGCTTGCGCCGGAACCCCGAGAGGTGTCAAGGTGGATATGCGCGGGTGCCGGATTGATACCGATGGCGACGGGGTATGGGATGAGGAGGACAAGTGCCCGACAACCCCCAAAGGCGTCCCGGTAGACAAAGAGGGCTGCAACGTCAAAAAAGTATCCATCAAACTTGAGGCTGAGTTTGACACGGGTAAGGCCGAAATCCGTAAAGAGAGCTATCCCGAAGTCGATAAGGTTGGCGAGTTCATGGTCAAGTACACCTCAACAAACGCTGTCATAGAGGGGCACACGGATAGTGTCGGGTCCAGCGAATCAAATCAGGCGCTCAGCCAGCGCCGCGCCGAAGCTGTGCGGGAATACCTAATCAAAAACTTTGATATAGCTCCCTCTAGAGTCACTGCGAAAGGCTACGGTGAGGAGAAGCCGGTGGCTACAAATGACACCCCGGAGGGGAGACAGATGAATCGCAGAATAGAGGCTGTTATTGAGACCGTAATTAAACAGTAGCCCAGGTACACATGATCTAAGAGCCCCCTGTTTTTTGGCAGGGGGCTCTTTTTATTTCATGCGCCCGAGCCGCAGAAAAATCTCTTTCGTGAACCTTTCACCCCAGCTCTCTTTGCCGAGAAGCTTGAGGTATTCCGATGCCATGAATTGAACGTCTTCGTCGGGAAAAATGTTGAGAAATTTTGATAGATTTTTGGCCCTTCTTTTGAAGTTGGGCGGACGCCAGGGGTAGACGTTGTCGAAGTCCAGGAAGATGAAGGAATACCCATCGTCGCTTTTCAAAACGAAAGTGTTTTTATCAGTATCCTCGGTGTAGGCCCTTGCATGGTGCAGAGAAATCAGCTCGGCTGCAAGGGCTGAAAGGAACTCCCGCCGATACTTGGCATCCGTCACCGCAAGCGTTGGGGCCAAGTCTTTGTAATTTATAAAGCCATCCGGGATCTTCTCTGTAAAGAGGACCTCGGAATGTATCATTCCCCTTTGGTATAGTGACAGCAAGGCAAGGGGTTTGGTGACTCTTACGCCCTCTTTCATAAGGTGGCAGAGGGTTGAAAAATTTCGCCGGCCCACCTGATGATATAGGAGGGCCTTGGCTTTGTGTGAGATAGTGGTATGACGGTAGTATTTGGGTATGAAAGCTCTCCCCGAAGCGATTATCGGTATATCTTTAAAGACGTGACGTTTATGGCCCGCTTCAACCGCACCCAGCTTTTTTAGAAAATCATCCCGCTCATATAGTGAAAGCCATTTTTCAACCGCTTCGATCGCTGTCTCTTCCTCGGATTCATCCGCCAGGAGAATTACCCCGGTGAAGCTTTGGCCTCCAACCAATTCGTGTCTTTTGACGCTTTTGTGGCGGTAAGCCTTAAGTTGTTGAATCAGTTGGTTTCTTTCGCTCATGGTTGGTTCCCGTTGATTTTTATGCGGAGATGTTTTCGAAACAGTATATCCCATGTAGCTTGAGCAAAAAAATAGGGGCCCCGCTTTATGCGCCGAGGCCCCTATTTGCCAATGGTTGTTGGTCTATTCTACTTTTTGTTTGTAGCGCTCGAGGTAATACGCCTTCATCTTTTCTACTTGATTCGGGTCGAAACCTTTAACGTACCACTCATGTTCAGGCCTGTTGATAATGTATTTTTCAAGTATCTCCTCGTATACCTCCGGCTTACCCGCTTTCTCGGCGAGCTCCTTCGCTTCGGGGAGCAGCTCTGTGTAAAAATGCTTGGCAACGTCATATATGCCGTGCCACCAGGCGTAGTCGGGGCCGGACATCGCGGCGCCGTGACGAGCTCTGCGGCCCTCATGATGCCATAGCTCCCAGTAAATCCAGTCTATCTTGTCGTTGAAGTTGCCAGCCGGGATTATGCCCTTGTCATGAAGTATGTCGCGGATCTCTTTTGCGGGGATAGCGAATTTATCGTTATAGAGGGCGACGAACTGGTTGAGCTGGTCATAAAAATTGCCGACAAAATCAGGCCCGTGGCAGGATTTGCATACGTCCTGCATGGAGGAGAGCTTTTTCTCCCAACCATCGGTTCGTTTTGATATCGGCGCCCTGAGGTCCCATGCCAGCCTGTCTCCTACATCGTGTGTAACCGGCTGTGTCGAGGTGGCGCTCATGTGGCATGTGGCGCAGGTAGGTGCGTCGAAGTAGTCTTCGCCGGGTATCCATCTGGGCCTATCCATATTGAGCTCATCGGCAAACGCGCTGTAGAGGATGCCATGTTTGGACTCTTCGTAGACCTCTTTTTGGGGATGGTCGGGGCCAAGATGACATTTGCCGCAAACTTCAGGTTTCCTCGCCTGTTCCTTTGAGAAGCGGTGCCTTGTGTGACACGCCGAGAAAGTGCCTTTAGAGCCGTCCGGATTTACCCTGCCGATGCCTGTATTTGGCCAATCGGTAGGGTCGAGCTTGCCGTTGTCGAGAGTTTTGACTATTGAGCCGTGGCACTGGCGGCAGCCTACCGCAACAGCGGGTTCTCCGCCCACTGTCTGCCCCAAAAGTCCGTCGGCGGTATTCAAAATGTCACCGGCTTTTGCATGATGGCTTGCCTCTTGCTGAGCTGTTTCGGCGGGGTGGCAACGCCCACAGTCGCGGGGAGAGACTATAACAGCAATGGTGTAGCCGTTATGGTCCATCGCGTCCTTATCGCCCTTATCAGCCATATGGCACTCGTAACAGCCTACTCCGCTCTGAAAATGGTTTGATTTCGCCCATTGTGTAACGACGCCCTTCATTGAATCGCTGTGGCACTCAAGGCAATCGTTGGTTGCGTCGGAAATTGGTTTCGCGAGCGCACCTGTGACAGAGAAACAGATGGTGATTAGGAAGATCAGGGGTGGGATTAACTTTCTCATTGTTGCCTCCTTTAAGGAAATATGTCCATGCGGACTTGAAGGGGCGAATGCCTATTAAACAAAACCAAATCGGTATTAATTATATCCCAAAGAAATCATAAGTTAACTCGTGGGAGAGACAATTTCGTATCAAACCGAAAGATATTCTCCCGAAAGAAAGTTTTTTGACTTTTAAATACCGTGTTTTCCTACCTTGACGGCTATTCAGGTATTATTTATGGCAAGACCTCATTCACAGTCTGGATGGTTCATGCCAAAATTATTTTTTGGGATCAGCTTAGGCCCCGGCAAAATAAAGGTGCCCCGCATAGATGCAGCGTCTTTGAAGCAGCTCCTTGAGAGGGAGAGTGTGCTTCTTTTCGACGTAAAAGATGAGGATCAGTGGCTGGTCAGCCGGGAGATGATAAGGGGCGCCAAGCGCAGAGACCCAAAGCGTGTTGCCGAATGGGGTAAAATGCTGGCGAGCGGTAGTGAGATAGTGCTTTACTGTTCAGCCGATGGGGAGGCAATCAGTGCTCGCGTGGCTGAAAAACTTTTGAAAATGGGGTTTAGCCATGTCAGCGTCCTGCATGGCGGCTGGTTGGCATGGAAGCGTGAGCGCTTCCCTACCAGCAAGAGGACAAGCTCAGGGCTTTTATAGTTCCTTATTTTTGGGGATTGCTACCCAGAGGATCAGGTAAGGGACTATTCCGGGAAGCCCACCGGGTAGCAGCAGAATGAAGAACAGAAGCCGAAACCAAATCACGCTGATTCCGAAAAATTCTCCGAGCCCACCACATACACCTGCAATAATTCCATTTTGCCGCCTCAGCGGACCATTCGCAGACATTTCAAACTCCTTCGCTAATGCGATAGCTGCTTTATTAAATCACTCCGGGTCGGACTTAAACAAGGCAATTTAATGGTTTTAACGGCAAAAGGCTCCTTAGCCCTTTCCCGGATGGCGCCTTGATGCGATGATGGTGGCAGATTTTATTATTAAGTACGGGGAGGACATCTTGAGCTCGTCAATATTCAATTCATCTTTAAGGCGATTTCTCCTGAAGCCAGTTTCAGTCGCGGCGCTGAAGATCATGGGTTGGAGGAGGGTGGGGGGTATACCTGAATTTCCCCAAGCAGTAGTCATTGGCGCTTACCATACCTCCAACTGGGATTTTGTATTTACGCTCCTTTTTGCATTTGATATCGGGTTGCCCGTTAGGTGGATGGGCAAGGATTCGCTATTTAAAAGGGGTTTCGGTGGGGTTATGCGCTGGCTTGGCGGAATCCCCATTGACAGAAGCCGGTCCAAGAACGTGGTAGAGGCATCTATCAGGGAGCTTGTTGCGGGGAGTATTAAATACCTTGTTATCGCACCTGAGGGCACGCGGGGCAGAGCCAATAGGTGGAAAAGCGGTTTTTACCATATAGCCATAGGGGCAAAGGTGCCCATAGTAATGGGTTTTCTGGATTATAAGCGCAAGGTTGGCGGGTTGGGCCCATTCATTATCCCGACTAACGACATGAAGGCTGATATGGCTAAAATCGCAGAATTTTATCGCACTGTAACAGCGAAATACCCGGCGAAGACAACTTTGCCGTAATAGAATATACGAGTTTAAATATTGAAGGCCGCCTAGCTAAGGCGGCCTTTTATTTATAAATTGGCGTCGGCGGCTACGACCTTAAGTATAGCATTTCCGTAACAGCGGCTATCTCCTCTCCTCCTTGTGTCAAATCGACCTTGACTCGCGCTATGCGGCCCTGGGTATCTATAACTCTTGCAGAGGCAGCGACGGGGAGTTTTGGGTCGGCGGCCTTTAAAAACTGTAGCTCGCAATTCAAGGGGTACCCCAAGTTGCCGATCGAGTTTGCCGCTGCGCTCATTACATGTTCGGCAAGCGTGAAAAGCGCCCCTGTGAGTGAATAACCAAGAAAATTGGGCAAGTTCGGGCCCGCGGGCATCTCAGCCTCAGCTCGTCCCGCCTCGAAGAGTGTGTACTTTATTCCAAGGGCTTTTGCCAAGGGCGAGGCCTCTATTGACGCCTTAACAGAGTTTAAATTCTCACCCCGTATCGCCGCCTTTACATCTTCAGGCTGGTTCGCCGGGTCCTCCCCTCTGGGTTTTAGGCGGTTTCTCTCCTCATAACCTCTCGTTAAAAGGGAGACCGCCTCGTTAAAGGGGGTGGGGATGCCGTACCTCTTACCCTCTGCGACGATTACCTCGTTTAGGTTTCCAATTTCGGTGGGCCGCCCCGCTTCGACATCCTGTAGCATCGAAACTCGGTTGTCTTTTGTTGACTCAAATGCCTGTAGCGCGAAGGCCAGTGGGTCTTTAAGCTCCGGGAAATCAAGCCCCTTGGCTTTTGCAACTTCAGACAGTTCAACCGCAAGGCCCTCAATCATCTTTATGGTAGGTTCATGCTTTACCGCCTGCCCGCCGGTAAGCCCTGTCAGCGCGGCCACTACATTTGTGGACACATTGGCAATCAGTTTTTTCCAAATTACATTGTTGATGTTCGGCGCAGTGTGAACGTCCAGACCGGAGGACTGGAAGCCGGACAGCATCTCGCTGAACCTTTCTGATGGTGCTCCCTCAAAGGGTCCGATGACGAGAAGTGGTCCTAGACCTCCTACATAGCGAACTTCGTTCATCGAGATAGGCATTCCTGAATGAGCCGTTATTCCTCCAATTACCCGGTTCGCGCCGACCTCCTCCGCGATAGCTTCGAGGTTCCCAAGCCCATTTTGAACAGAGAGCACGATGGTGTTTTCGCCAATCATCGGCATTGCGCTCTTTATCGCGGAGCGCGTGTGGTAGCCTTTGACGCAGATCATCACCACGTCTTTTACCCCTACGGACGATGGGTCTGAGGTGATGGATATCTTACTGTTTGTGCGCTCCGAGTCCGGACGTGTCATCCATAGCCCCTCACGGGCTATGAGGCGAACCCTCTCCTCTAAAACCTCAATCAGCGTTACGTTGAAGCCCTTCTCCGAAAACAGCACCCCGAAGATCGACCCAAGCACACCGGCTCCGACTATCGCAATATCCATAACCATCCTCCTCAATTTCAACATAGCTAAATTTACAAACGTTATTTTATCAACCGGTGGGTTGGTAAAACAATCAGTAATTGTTGGGTTTTTGCATTTTTTTCGTCAAATTTTAACCGCCGAAAATTTACCGCCCGGCGCAAGGCTATTGGCAATTTATGAGGGCTGAAATTTGATGGATATGGATAAATTGTTACGAAAAACAGTGTATTGATATATCATCCGAGTGGTCTTACAACCCGTCCCAAAGGGAGCTCTTTTGCTTGGCACTTCAAAAAACAATTGGCTCTTGAAGTTCATGGTAGCCTCGCTGGCTGCTTCTCTCTTCGTCTTTTGGTATCTCCTTGACAATAGCCAGATAATGAAAGATGAGGCGAGAGAGCGTTTTTATGAGCAATACAACACTCAGCAGCTGTTGCTTGCCAAGCAGGCCTCAAAAAACATCGAGGAATTTTTCGACACGTTGAGACGGAACCTGGGCATCGTCGCAAGCCTCTTTGAAAACGGGCCGGTAACCAGGGTTCGGGGGGATGAGGTTGGCGACTCATTGGACCGTATTTACGGCCTTATCAGCGATTCCCTGATTATCGACCTGGTGGTTTTCGATTCTGTGGGGACTGTCGTAGCCATATCTCCCCACGACCCCTATACCCTTGGTCGGAACTACTACTGGCGTGGCTATTTTCGTTGGGCGAAATCGCAGCCCGGCCGAACGGAAAAGATGTACCTCTCGCCCATCACGCTTCTTGCCGGTGGTCAGAACAGGGGAGATCAGGCTCTCATCGTCGCCCAAGGCATTTACAATAACCGCGGCGCTTTCAAGGGCGTCGCAATGTTCACTCTGAATTTTGATAAATTAGCGGATAAGTACATTAAGAACATTCGTATAGGAGAAGATGGCTACGCCTGGCTGGCAGACACCTCGAATAAAACTATTCTCGTAGACACTAACGGCAGGGTCTGAGGAAAAAGGTTTTCAGATGTTTTTGAGGACAAGTGGCCCCGGTTAAATACGTTATTGCTCTCCAGCGCGGATGGGCAACCGGGGATGGATTGGTACGACTATGAGGACCCCGTTGACCCTGCCAAGATGGTTCGAAAGCTTGTCGGGTACTATCCGGTCAAGATAGAAGATCGCCTCTGGACCTTGGGCGTCTGTACACCTGTGCGCGAAGTCGAAGATCAACTGGCTCCATATATGCAGCGCACCTCAATATTTTCGACGACGGCTCTCATAGCGGTTTTTTCTGCTGCGGTCCTCTTCGTGGGCCTCCTTTTGGGTTGGAACAGGGCGTTGAGCGGCGCCGTTAGAGAGCGGACAGTGGAGTTGGAGGAGACGGCTACGAAGTTAAGGGAAACCTTTGAGGAGCTCATCGTCGCAAGAAAGATAGCGGCAGTCGGCAATATGTCACTTGGCCTGGTCCATGAGATCAGGAACCCCCTGTCGGCCATTAAAATGAATGTTCAGATGTTGATGAAAAGGATGTCCGGCGACCATGATACTGGAGAACATTTCTCCATTGTAGAAGGGGAGATTTCACGCCTTAACAATCTTCTCGGAGACGTCATGGCCTACGCGCGCCCCGGGGCTATCAGGAGTGCCGAGGTTTTGGCGGTGGATTTGGCGGAGCGAGTTGTTGAGTTGGTCGGTCAGCGGATTGAAAAAGCCGGTATCGATATTGAGTTTAGCGTCGAAGAGGGCCTTCAGCCCTTAGTTTGCGACCCCGACCAGATTCATCAAGTGCTCCTTAACCTGATTTTGAACTCGGTCGAGTCGCTGGAGGATTCTGAGGGCCTACGTATTTTGCGTATTGAAATACGAAAAGAGGGCGAGCTCATCGTCTTCGCAGTAGGTGACAACGGTCCGGGAATTGCCCCCGAATCCCAAACGCGAGTTTTTGAGCCTTTTTATACTGAGAAGGCAAAGGGGCTGGGGCTGGGGCTTTCAATAGTTGAGGGGATTGTAAGCAGACACGGAGGTTCAATCTCTTTGGTGAACCGTGAGGACGGAGGAGTAATGTTCACAGTGAAGATCCCAATTCATCCGAGGTTTACCGATGAAAAATAAAATTCTCCTGGTTGAAGATGACCAAGCGGTGCGGCGCTCTATGGAGATGCACCTCACGAGTGAGGGGTTTGAGGTGCTATCGGCGGTGGACGGCGAGCAGGGGGTTGAGCTGGCGCTGTCCAACGACATATCGTTGGTGATCCTGGATGTCAGGCTGCCGGGGATCGATGGTTTTGAGGTGTTGCGAAGGATTAGGGGTGTAAAGCCGTCGCTGCACGTGGTTGTAGTAACGGCATTTGACGATATGCAGACGGCAATCGAAGCCATCAAGCTTGGCGCCGCCGACCATCTAGGCAAGCCGCTGGACCTTGGAGAGCTTGACAAGACAATCGCCAAGCTATTTGAAAGCCGCAACCTCTCCGAGAGCGGTTATGAAGTGGCTGACGATGAGGAGACGAGCTATCCCAGCCACATGATCGTGGGTAAAAGCCCAGCGATGAAAGAGGTCTTTAAAGCTATCGGCGCAGTGGTCAACTCAGCCGCTACCGTTCTCCTTGAAGGGGAGAGTGGAACCGGAAAGGAGTTGGCTGCAAGAGCGATACATGTAAACAGCCCGCGCGCCGATAAGCCCTTTGTCCCGGTAACGTGCTCCGTGCTTGCGCCAAGCCTTCTGGAGAGTGAAATCTTCGGCCACGAGCGAGGCGCTTTTACCGGAGCGCATACAAGGAAGGCGGGCAAGTTTGAGCAGGCTCAGGGAGGGACGCTTTTCCTGGATGAAATCTCGGAGATTCCCAGCTCCGCGCAGGTAAAGCTGCTCCGTTTCCTTCAGGAGAGAGAGTTTGAAAGGGTGGGCTCGGTGATACCCCTAAAAGCCGATGTGCGGGTGATTGCGGCTACAAACAGAAATCTGGATAAGATGGTATACGAGGGGACGTTTAGGCGGGACCTCTACTATAGATTGAATGTGGTCACGATAAAGCTGCCGCCCCTCCGTGAACGGATAGACGATCTGTCGCTGTTGGTGCAGTTTTTCCTAAACAAAATCGGGCGTGAATTGGGCAAACAGATTGATATCGTGCCAAATGAGGTTATGGAAAAATTCAGGCAGTACCGTTGGCCGGGTAATGTGCGAGAGCTTGAAAACACCCTAAGAAGAGCAATCCTCCTCTCTCCGGGCAACATCCTGTTGCCGGAAACTTTGCAGCTGGAGAGCGCTCCTGAAGGGGACCGTCTGCCACTCTCGGTTCGCTCACTCCACGAAGTAGAAAGGGAGCATATAGAGAATATCCTTAAATACACAGGCTATGAAAAGAAGAGAGCCGCTGAGATCCTTGAGATATCCAGGCCCACCTTGGACAGGAGAATTCAGGAGTACGGGATAAATTTTCCAAAGGAGTAGCTGAACAGAATTTTACATCCCTCCTCAATATTTTACACATGCTTGTACAATGCGTCGGCTTTCAAACCGGCGTTTTTTATTTTATCCGTGAAAAACAATTGATTTAAGAGAGTATTTTAGATTTTTTTGTTGTTTAGTCCTGCCGGGGCACTACAATTGCAAATACCGTTTTATTCACTCATGCCCAAGGAGGACAAGATGATCAAACATTATACTTCACTGGTTTTTGCAATCTTATTGGCGCTCCTGTTTAGCGCCACGCCACAGCTTTCAAATGCTGCGGACCCCATAAAGTTGGGCGCGCCTCTCTCCACGGCGTTCCTCTATGGTTGGGACGCCGAGCGCGGCATCAAGCTCGCGGTTGAGGAGATTAACGCGGCAGGCGGCGTCAATGTGGCGGGCGAAAAGCGCCCCTTCTCAGTTGAAGTCATCGATACCCGCGACCTGGAGCCGGGAGTTCCTGTCGATGATGCGATCAAGGCTGTTGAGAAGCTTATCCTACAGAAAGAGGTCGATTTTCTTGTGGGTGGCCCGGTCCGTTCAGAAGCCGCCCTTGCCGTCCTGGACCTTCTTAACAAGCACAAGAAGGTATCGATTGTAACTACCGGCGTCCTGAGCCCCGCCTACCATAAGACAATCGCCGAGAACTACGACAAGTACAAATACGCTTTCCGCATCTCCAACGAGATCGTCAACATCATAGTCAAAGAGATGATGCCGGTCTTTGAGAAGTTCCGTAATGATTTTGGTCTTGAGCGCGTTCACATCATGGTTCAGGACGTTGCCCATGCTCGCAAATCCGGTGAAGTCGTTGAGAAATTTTTGACAAAAGCGGGCTTCACGGT
>PKTU01000019.1 GCA_002869005.1 Deltaproteobacteria bacterium | reverse complement strand
TATTGTCCTTTGCGACGCCCCGATGGGCTCGGTGGGGGATGATCTCCTCAGCGCCTACTCCGCCGGAGATACTCCCGGTGTATCCATAATAATGATCGACGGCAAGATAGTCGCTTCAAAGAGCAGGAATACACCCCCCGCCAAACGTGCGGCCAAGGTGCTTTGAGGTAAGAGGATCTTAGGAATATGAGGATTGATACCGGCTGCTGCACGGTCTGCGGCAAATGCGTTAAAAATTGCCCCCTTGAGGCGATCTCCATCGTCGACAAGAAGGTCGTTATAGATGAGGCGGTATGCGTCGACTGCTCCGTATGCTCACGCGTCTGCGGCGAAGGTGCGGTGCTCTCCACCGGCAAAACCGCCGCCGGGGTGGTGATCTGCGACTGTTGCCCGGTCGCCTGCGCCATTCCGGAGGGCCTTACCGGGGCATGCCACCGCTATATAAATGAGGGCGGCGCGTTGAGGCGCAGTATGCGGCTCCATACCTTTGAGGATGTTAAGGAGGTCGTCGGCCCGGATTGGGAACCCGCCATAAGGGAGCCAATCGTTACCGCCATAGGTGCGGGCACCACCTACCCCGACTGCAAACCGGCGCCTGTAATAGTAAGCGGTATTCGTGATGGAGTCGATGTGGTCACGGTCGTCACCGAGGTCCCCCTGAGCTACAGCGGGGTCAAGGTGAAGATTGACACGGACGTCACCATCGGGGAGGAGGGCGCTCCCGTTTATAGCTCCGGCAGGAAGGTGGGGCACCTCACCACCGAGGAGTACGGTTCCAAGATAATCGCCATCGGCGGGGTGAATACCCTCACCGGAGGTCCCGACGGCTTCACCGCCGCGAGGCTTATGACCGATATCTGCAATCTAAAGCCATTCTCCCTAAGGGTGGAGGGCGGCGCAAAGCTAAGACTATGCGTCGGCGAAGCGCCGGTAATCGACGGCATAGAGATCGGGAAGATGAGAGTAGGTTGCGGTTCCGCAACGGTGGGCCTCTTCGCGCCATTTTTCATTGAAGCCGCGGACGAGGTGATTGTTTTGGACAGCCACCTCACAGCCGTCTTCACCGAACACACCGCCGGACGTTTTTTGGGAACGACACCCTCCGGGGTCAAGATAAAGTTCCCCCGTTCGACGCCTGGGCGTTACTTCGGCGACCACGGCTCAGGTTGGGGCGGCACTTCCGTTGTGTCTCCAGAAGAGGTTTTCGCCGAAGATGGCCTCGCTGAAGTAAGGGCCGGAACGACAATACTCATCACGGAGACGACGGGGCAAAAGTGCGCCCTCTTCGAGGTTCTTGAAGGCGGTGAACTCAAAGCCGTTGCTATTACGCCTAAGGCGAGGGAGGCTGTAAACGCTGTGAGCGAGTCCTGTCAGCCTAGCCGCGTCTCCGCATTCTACGCAGGCGGCACAGGTGGCTCCGCGCGCGCCGGGGTGGTTAAACGGCCCATAAAGATCACGCAAGCTGTTCACGATATGCGGGCCCGCCTAACCGTAGGCGGCGCGCCGACCTTCATCATGCCGGGTGGTGGCATCAACTTCTTCGTCGATGTGGAGAAAGTGCTCAAGGGGTCCTTCACATGGGTGCCTACCCCGGCGCTGGTCGTGCCGGTGGAGTACACCATGCGCGTCTCCGATTATGAGGAGATTGAGGGGCATATAGAGGCGATGAAGCCCGAGCGCGAGGTTGTTAAATAGCAGATGAGTGTTCCTGGCGGCGGCGAGGCATTCCTCACCGATGAGGGGACGCTACGCGTCGAGTGGGGTCCTGTAAGCTTAGTCGCGGTAGCGGAGTGGAATGGAGAGCATAGGCCCAATGAGCTCCTGAAAGCGGGCGATTTCTGCCTTGGCGTGCTCTCCGAGGTTGGGCGAGACGCGGCGATTTTGAAGCAGGACGTTAAGCGCATAAAGATTATCGGGGGGCTTTCGCCGCATTCCGCGAGGATGGTCGAAGTGGCGAAGCTCTTTCCCGCAGGGTTCATAACCCCGATGATTGCCGTGGCGGGGACGGTAGCGGAGGCTGTAGCTAAAAAGCTCGCTTCACTGGGCGCTGACAGGGTGCTGGTATCAAATGGCGGAGACGTCGCGCTGATACTGCCAAAGGGAGGGGAGGCGAAGGTCGGCCTTGTTGCTGCTGTTGGGGATTCAAAGCCATCCCTTGCGGTCAGGGTCAAAGAGGCTGACCTCGTAGGTGGAGTAGCCACCAGCGGGCTGGGCGGCAGGAGCTTCACCCTCGGAATAGCCGATGCGGTTACTGTGTTTTCCCGGCGCGCGCCGGTGGCCGATGCCGCTGCCACGCTCATTGCCAACGAGGTCAATGTTGAAAGCGCGGCAATTTTGAGAGCTCCGGCATCTTCAATTGAGGCCGGGAGCGACCTTGGTGAGATGCCGGTTACGAAAAGCGTAGGAGACCTCACCGAGGGCGAAATCTCCGGTGCCCTTGAGAGAGGGGCGCGCTATGCGAGGGGGCTTATGGACTCAGGCCTCATCCTGGGCGCGCTTCTTACTCTGAGGGGTAAGAGGCGAATAGTGGGCTACCCCGGTTTTAATGGAGTTTACGGGCTTTAAATCTGGTGAATGGAGAGAGGGAAACCTCTCCGGATTGAAATGTGAGGAGGTTGTCATGGAGATTAGGAAGATTGTAACGCTGATGGACGAAACCCTGATCGAGGGCGGAAAGAAAGTGTACCCGCCGACAAGGAGGGCCGCAGTCCTCGCGGTGATAAAGAACCCCTACGCGGGTAAGTATGTTGAAGACCTCTCGGAGCTTATGGAGACCGGCGAGAAGCTGGGAACGCTCCTTGGAGAGGCGTGCGTAAAAGCCCTGGGCATCAGCCCTGAAAAGGCGGAGAGCTACGGAAAAGGCGCCATCGTGGGCGCAGATGGGGAGCTTGAGCACGCGGCGGCGATACTCCACCCCAAGCTCGGCAAACCCTTTCGCGAGGCCCTTGGCGGCGGTAAATCGATAATTCCCTCAGCGAAGAAGATGGGCACCCCAGGCACCGAGCTTGACGTCCCCGTCCACTATAAGGATGCCGCCTTCGTTCGTACTCACTTCGACGCGATGCCTGTGCGCTGTTACGACGCCCCCAAGTCCGATGAGATCGTCGTAGCCCTCGTAGTGACCGATTCCGGCAGACCCCACCCGCGCATCGGCGGGTTGACCATAGAGGAAGCAGAGAAGAAGGACGGCCTCCGTTAGGGAGGCTTAAGCCTAAAAAAACTTGAAAGGATAGAAGGTATTATGAGCACTGAGATCAAGATGAAAAAACACTATGGGATGCTGAAGCTACTCATAGGCGGCGAGTGGGTGGAGTCAAAGTCCACCAAAATTCAGAAGAGCTACAACCCCGTCACCGGGGAGGAGATAGCGGAGTTTCCAGAGGCTACGCAGGAGGAGGCGCGCGCGGCCGTCGAGGCGGCGCAGAAGGCCTTCGAGGTCTGGAAAAACGTACCCTTGCGCGAACGTGCCAGACTCCTCTTCGACCTGCGCGGCTTCCTCGACGCCAATGAGGAAGAGCTCTCCCGTATACTAAGCCAGGACCACGGCCGCACCATCGGCGAGGCGCGCGGTTCCATCCGCCGCTCCATCGAGAACGTCGAGTCAGCCTGCTCCGCAGCGTATCGTCTGGTCCGCGACAACGAGCACCTCGACTCCCTCGCCAACGGCATCGACCAGACCCTCGTCTGGGAGCCCCTTGGACCCTTTCTCGTCGTGACCCCCGGCAACATCCCGATCCACGCATGGTCGTCTTTTGTCCCCTACGCGTTGGCGACAGGCTGCACAGTAGTAGTAAGCCCCAGCCGTCAGGACCCCGTGGCCGCAGACGCCATCGCCCGCGCCGCCACCGCCGTTGGCTTCCCTCCAGGCTGCATCAACCTGGTCCACGGCGGCCGCTACATAAACAAGTACATCCTCGACCAGCCGGAGATTCAGGGCGTAGGCTTCATAGGCTCCACCCCAGCCGGTTGGGACCTCTACAAGCAGTGCGGAGAGCTCGGCAAGGTCTCTTCGCTGAACGGCAACGGCAAGAACAACGTCGTAATAATGGACGACGCCGACATGGACCAGGTAGCCCAGTGGCTCCTGCGCTCCTGTTTCGGCATGGGTGGGCAGCGCTGCCTCGGCTCAGACAACGTCATCTTCATCGGTGAGCGCTATGAAGAGCTAAAGGAGAAGTTTGTCGCGGCGGCCAAATCGCTCAAGCTTGGCGACGGTCTCGACGAATCCACGGGCCTCGGCCCAATGTGCACACAGGCGGGCAAGGACAAGGTCATAGATTTCATCGGCCGAGCCCTTAACGAGGGGTGCGAGATGGTCCTCGACGGAAGAAACCCCGCAGTCGAAGGCTGCGAAAATGGTTACTTCCTCGCGCCAACCATAATGGAAAACGGCAACCCCGACATGGAGACCGCCAAGGAGGAGTCCTTCGGCCCCGTGGCGGTGCTCATGCGCGCCAAGGACCTCGACGAGGCCCTCGACTGGATCAACAACAAGACCAATTACGGCCACTCCGCATGTATCTTCACGGCGAGCGGAAAGGCAGCGCGCAAATTCTCCAAGGAGGCGATCGTGGGCAACGTCGGCATAAACGTCGCAGTTCCGCAGCCCTACGCCTTCTTCCCCCTCGGCTCAAAGAGGGAGTCCTTTCTCGGCAGCGCCAAGAGCAGGATGGCGTCGCTAAGGCTCTTTCTAGACGAGAAGACGATAACCTCCCGCTGGGTATAAATCGTCGTCCAGCCAAAACCAAAAAGGGCCGCGCAAAAAGCGCGGCCCTTTTTAATACCTGCATTTACGCTATCTTTTAGAGGCCTGTTCCCTCGAAAAGTTTTTTCTGTATATCTATCGTCATGATCTCCAGCTCAAGTCCGACATTCGCGCTGGCCCAGGCCCGCAAGGCTTTTTTCGAGTTTGCTCCGAAAGCGCCGTCGACGGCGGAGTTGTAATAGCCAAGGGCTTTTAGCCTGNTGCACAAGCACCGCGTCATCGAATTTTTTAACGTCGAGCAGTCTTGCTCCGCTGGAGATTGGCCCTGTCGCGTGTGCTTGAGGAGTGGCGGCGCTTGCGGCGGCCGTTTGAGCGCCGCTTTGAGCGGAACCTCCCGAGGCCATTATTTTCGCTTCCTTTGGCGCTTCATCGGGGTAGAACTTTTGGCTTGTGTAGCTTGCTATTTGCTCTGTTCGAAGTTGTGTCGACGGGTCGGGGTTGAAGGTTACGTCGATGGAGAAGCTCTTTGTCGGGGAGAAGAGGCGCGCTGTACCGCTAAACGCTATTATTCGCCAGCCGTCGAAATCCAGCTCGAAAGGGCTGTAGCTTGTTATCGCTGAGTAATCGCTAATGCCGGAGAGCTTTAGGTTCAGTTTTGAGTTTTCATCGAGCCTGTCAAAACAGAAGGTTAGCACTACCAGCTCGTATTCTTTACCCGGGTCTCCTTCTGCGAAGGATTTTTTCATCCGCTCCCAGGTGGAGAGCTTAAGCTCCTCGTTGTGCTTTGCAGTCTCCTCATCGGTGGCGCGCATCTCTATGCCGTACTTCATCGCATGGTCGAGGTATTCGCCAAAGGTTTTGGGTTTCCCCCCTTCACTATACTCAAAGCTCTCCGCCGGTACGTAAAAGGTCGCTATGACGGGGAACTGCGGCAACACCGTTGAGACTACGCTGCTTAATATGAGGGGTGGCTTGTCGACCTTCTTCCACCTTCTGTAGCCAATCTCGAAGGCGGCCACGGTTCGTCTTGCGCTGCCGTCGATAAAGTGTAGGAAGCCGCCGATTATCTGTGTCGAGGTGTCAACCGTGTCCTTAACGAGCTGATATTTTGCGATATCTGTATGAATGAGGTCGAAGCCGTCGTAGTCGAAATCTTCGCGGATAAGATGTTTGCCAGCCGGGTCAAAGGTGATGCCGGCAAGCGGTTTGTGGCGCATCTGCTGGATAAGGCCCGCTATAGCCAGCTTTGCATGGGCGGGGAGCTCAATCGGTCCTGTGCGCGGAGGCATGATTGCCTTTGTCTCTTCAACGCCCATGGAATTTTTTATGTTTTCCAACGTGCTGACGCAGCCGGTAAATGTCAGGGCGATTATAACTATGAGTATTGAACGCAGGAATGTTTTCATCGTCTCACCCTACCAAAGCTGGTTAGCGTCCATCGGGTTCTGGGGGCCGCCCGCGCCGAAGCTTGACGCGTCGGGCGGCGGTGCCAGATCTGCCGGTGGTGGTGGTGTTCTGTTGGGCACTGAATTGGGCAGGCTGTCGTAAGCCTTGCCGAGCCCGAACCCAAGCGCGCCGTCAAAAGCTGAGGAGCCGGTGTTTATCTTGTTGCCAAGGTGTGATACCAGCGCTTTTTTTGCGCCGGAGTACGCTGCCTCCGCCAGAACTTCATCGGCGCTCTTGCCATTTAAATGCGCCTCCATCCCCTTGCCGCCGCCTTCGGCTATGGCGTCACCGGCTACCCCTATTGCGGCAGCTCCGCCGCTGCCGAATATCCCGACTATTGCGCCAGCTATTGAGGCAATTGTTGAGATGGTAGTAGCGTTATCCTCCGCATCCTGCCACTGGTCACCTGCGCGCATGGATTTTTTGAAGATGAAACGCTGGTAATCCTCATTCTGCTGTATTGCCCTCCTGTGAGCCTCTTTGAGGGTTCTTACGATGCCATCGTCGCACATTATCCCCTCGGTCTGCTCCGGAGAGTATACGCCGGTCCACCCGCCATCTGTGGACATCCCATCCGCCATTCCACTACCCTCGCTTCCACCGCCACCACCCGAGGTGGCGAAGGCGGAAATGGAGGTAAAAGTTGAAAGAGCAATAATGAGAACAGAAGCAAGAAACCGTTTCATAGCGTTACTCCAATAATCAGATTCTTTTTGTACGGCGGGGTTAATTCTTTTTGGCCGTTTCCGTGGAGGTGGTCTTTTTCACCTGGCCGGGGGCGAATGGGTTGCAGGCTGCGGCGGCGGTGAGACACAAGACTGAGATGATAAGCAGGGCTAGAATTCTCTTCATTTAACTACCTTTGCTGTTTGGAGGATTTTAGGTGATTGCGTAGGTACTGTTCGGCCTGAAACGGTTGTAAGTTAAGGAGTTTTAATAGGCGCTTGGGCAATTGGGCTGTTGAGCAGATTTTGTATTCGTGCATGCAAACTAATGATATTTTCATCTGTAAAGTTATTGCCGAAGTTCTTCAAAAGCACCAACGCAGACTCAAACGCCAATGAGAACGCCGCGTCGCTATCCAGCCTCAGGCTCTCTTTTACTTCCAGTTTTTTTAACTCTTCACAGAGACCGATGGCGCTATGAATATGGAGGAGGCCGGCTTCAACGGCAGCTAGCGCCTCTTCTTTGCCTCCCTTTGTAAAATTTTTGTATAGTCTCGCGTCTTCGGCGGAAAATTCGCTCATCAGTTCGGCGTATTTGTCGAATAATTCATACTCCATACCGCTTAACCTTGAGCATTTTGAGGCTAGCGCGGCGGCGCCCGCCAACGTCACCAACGCTAAAGAGCCACCAGCGGGAGTGGGGTCAGTTTTTGCGATAGTCATCAACCATCTGTCGAGATCAAACTCCATCATCTCCTCATTTTACAAGAGAAAGGCAGAGCGCTAGTCGTCGTCCAAACCGATAGCTATCCTCAGATTTTTTACGTATTCAACTCCGTCCGGCTCGAAGGGGCGAGGGGTCCATGGCATCTCGCGCAGTGTTTTCAGGAGGCCGGGGATACGGTCGAAGGGTACGGCGATGAACTGGCGCCCTTCGGGAAAGAGCCTCCGCCGCCGCATGCCGAATCCGAAGCCGGTGGTGAAGTAGTTTATCGCGCCTGAGAGGTATGGCTGAGCGAAGAGCCACGCGCAGCCGATTGCAGCTGAGTAGCGGCTCATCCACATCTCCCCGCTTTCATAGCTCATCGCCCTTAAGATGACCTCTGCTTGAGATGTTTTGGCTAAAATTATCAGTATGTCCGGGTCGAAGTTGAGCTTGCCCAGCGGCGCCAGCGCTACGTAGTTGAGGACCCCCGGGCTTATTCTCGGAGTATAGTGGTAGAGGCGGCTCGCCGCTCTTTGATCCTTGAAGACTCCGAGGCCAGCGCCGAACTCGCCGCTTATGAACTGCTTCTCTATCTCTTTAAGGCCCAGTATGTAGGGGCCGGCTTCACAGGTGTGGTTTTCACGCCCGGCGTAGAAAAGCGCCCCACTTTGCGCCCGTTTAAGCATCTCGCAAAGCGCCATCTTCCCGTCCAGCGAGGGGATTCCTTCAGGCTCCCTTGAAAAGTACTTGACCGCTACAGGTTCAAATTCGAGCTCAAGTTTATCGAGAATGTTGAAGTCGATCTCTTTAAGGGACATGGCGGCTCCTTACGGGTAACTGCAATCGGTGATAAAACCCTTAGAAGGTGACACAATAGCATGCGTCAAAATTGCAAGCCAGAGTGGGAAAGGTATTTGAGAAGAAGTTTCAGCAATTGTTCATTGCGACAAAATGCGTCGGCAAGTAAACAATCAAGGCTTCTCGCAGTTTAGCTTTTTTTGGAAAAATAAAGGGCTAGTTAACAGGAGCTTTCCGCCTCAATAAAGAAGGATACGTCGGTTACTTAGGGCAAGCGGAGGCGAAAGGTTAAGGTTGCCCCTTCATGTGAAAACAACGCAGAAAGAGGAGTGGGGGAGCTATGGCGCACCTATATCCGGGCTGGAAATCAGCATGAAAAGAAGCTGTTTTTAATGGGTGATAATGGTTGTCTCTATCGGTTTATAAAAAAATCTCCAGCGGCCTATAATTACTGGACAGTATAGGGCTCAAAAAACGAACCCTTATAGGAACTTGTCAATTTTTTCAAAGGTGGCTTCACCATTGAGGCGAGAAAGTTCTTAGATTCCCATTTCAATTTTTTCCATGAGGACTAAACCGCTGGCATAACCAAAATCTTTATAGAAAATTGCCAGAGAGCAATGTCGCTTCCCGGCGACATCACTTTCCCCACACTCCGGGCATTTCCATCGCGGCACCCCGGCAAGCGTCTCCGGCAAGAGGCACTTCATCGCCAATTTTCGCCTTAATATCCACTACACAACTTTTCCCCGGGCAATATTGATTAAACATATCCGGTAGTTATAACTCTATGCGCAAAGCAGGGCTTTTGTGGCACAGAGGATGTTAGAGAAGGACACCTTCAAGTTGCTCTTGCTCAAAGACAATGACAATGACCCTGCCATATACCCCGGCGCGGACAACGTTTGCGGTTAAGGCATAGACCATGATTGTAGTGGAAAGGACCGGACTAAAGGCAAGGGCTGTTCAAAGGGCGGTAGCTAAGGCAAGGGTAAAACCTGCT
>PKTU01000029.1 GCA_002869005.1 Deltaproteobacteria bacterium | reverse complement strand
TGTTTTATTCGTAAGGTTCTCCCCGCCCACTCCGAAAGGTGCGAACTGCAACAAGATCGCTCGACACATCGACGGGTTTTCGAGAACCAAAATTGCATTAAAGAACTCCTGCAACCAATGTGCCACCTCAAGTGAACATATTTTACTGAATAAATTCAGGCACTTGCTCCACATGCTCCAAATATCACCTTTTTTTGTTGCGCAAAATGTTGTTTGTATAATCAAAATATTGAACCAGGCAATCTTGTTGAGCGTCGCTAATCGACGCTTGTCAGAGCGGCAGGAAAAGTCTCTTGAGAGAAAAAACTCCTTCATTGCTGGTAAAATCGCAGTCAGCCAAATTCAAACATGGCGCCCCGATAGGGCATGGCTTTTAAACATCGTTTTGTGGGAACCCTGAGCCCGCATATATTCATTGCAAAGGAAAAGCCTCAGGCTAATTGCCTGAGGCTTTTTGGTATTGCGGGAGAGTTGTTAAGGTGTCAATTTGACCTGCCGCGTTTTTAGGTCCTCTTGTTGTGAGGTATTTTAAGGAAACCCACAGGCCGCCTCAGGTCGAGTTCTCGGCATCTAAGAATTCATTTCATAAGATACAGTCCGATAGTGTGTCTAAAATTATAGCCTTGGCAATTTGAACCTTATATCTATTGCCTTTTAAAGGTTTTGCCCCTTCCAGCGCTACATTTGCAGCACATTCAATCAGCTCGTCGCTGAGAGCTTCACCCTTCAAAACGCCCGCCGCCTCATCCATCGGGCGAGGGTTGACGTGGACGCCTCCCAAACAGATGGTAGCGTTCTCTACCCTGCCACCCGACAGGGCGATCTGCGCGGCACAGCTGATAATAGCAAAATCGATCGACTTTCTGAGAGCCACCTTCTTAAAAGCGCTCCTTACACCATCGCCGGACAAGGGTACGGATATCTCTTTGACTATCTCGCCCTTTTCAAGAACCGTTGAGCTTTTGCCATTTTCGCCGGTGAAAAATTCCCTAGCCGATATATTCCTTTTGGTGGTGGCGATTGTCGCGTCAGCGGCCACAAGTGCAGGAGCCGTATCGCTTGGGTTTACTGCAACGCATCTATTCACCGCGCCGAAAATCGAGTGATACCGATGGTCGCCGCCAACCGCCAGACACTTTTTACCGCCTTTCCTGATGCACTCGATGATCCCGCCTATCCTGTATGAGTAGCGGTAGTACCAGCAGCGATTTTCCTGGCAGATATTGCCTGCTATGGTGCCGACGTTACGGAGCTGCGGCGACGCTGTCGCTTGCGCGGCTTGAGCCAACATCCGGCAACTTTCCTTGACGAGCGCTGAGGCGGCAATGTCAGCAAGAGTTGTCATAGCACCAATTTTCAGCGCGTCGCCATCTTTACGTATGTGCTTTAACTCTTCTATGGAGGCAACGCTGACCACTACATCAACATCCTCCATCCATATACGGTCGCGAAGGCAACCCATCAGGTCCGTTCCGCCGGAGTGGATTGCGCCGTTTGCCGACGCCGCGAGGATTGCCCCTGCCTCATCCAGAGAGTTGGCCTTTATGTAATCGAAGGTTTTCATTAGCTCCTCTCCCCTAAACCTTGCCCAACGCCGCGAGGATTTTGTCGGGCGTAAAGGGAGTTTCTTTTATGCGCACGCCTATGGCGTTGTAAATCGCGTTGGAGAAAGCCGCGAGCGTAGGGCACGCCGCCCCTTCTCCGCACGCCGTCGCTCCGAATGGGTGTGTAGGGTCTCCAGGTTTCTCTATTATTATTGGGTCGATATCGCAATCGAGAAAGGACGTGGGTTTGTAATCGATCCAGTTGCCGTTTAGAAGTCTGCCGTTTTTCTTGTCAACGATGCAATCGCTACCAAGGAGCGCGTTCTCTACGCCGTGACGCGCGTTCAAAAACTGCCCCTCGACGATTTTCGGGTTCATCGCGCGGCCGACGTCCTGCGCGTTTATCACCTTGACGTCATGGCAAAGGCCTGTCTCCGTATCCACTATTAGGGAGACCAGCTGCGCGCCCTTCTCCTTGGGAATGTAGAGTTGGCCGGGCTTTCCGTCTTTAAGGCACCGAGGGTGCGGGACTTCGTGGCTGTAGTAGCCGATAAGCTCATGCTTGCCGCCGTAGATCCCAAGGACGCCCATTGCCTCGCCAATCGATAAAGTTCTGGAAGGATCATCTTTTACGAAGATCATGGAATCGTCGATGTCGAGCTTTTCTGCGTCTACCCCAATGAGCTCAGCCGCCAGCGTCAGCAGCTGCATCCTGACATCTCTCGCCGCCTCATAAGTGGGCCAACTCTGTAGCCATGTCCCGATGGACGAGGCCGCAATTGATGCCCAAGGCGTCGAGTCCGTCTCCTGCCAGACAAGGCCGACCTTCTTATAGGGAATGCCCAGGACCTCCGCCACTATCTGACACTGTACGGTATGTTGCCCCTGCCCCATCTCTGCGAGTGCGCTATAAAGCTTCGCCGTGCCGTCAGGAAAGAGCTTTACCTCCGCGGAGGTGTTGTTGCCGGGCCCCGGTCTCCCAGCGCCCATACAGAAAATCGCTATGCCCAGCCCCTCCCGGTAACGCCCGCTCTTCTCGGCTGGCGGCTTCCACCGCTTCTTCCAATCCGCGCGCTCCTCAAGCGCGTCAAGGCATTCTGAGATCCCGCTTGAGGATATGTAGCAGGATTTGTATGAAAGAGGGTCATAGCCGGCGTCGATATCGCCGCCGCGCATGTGGTTCATCCGCCTTAGCTCAATGGGGTCGATACCGAGCTTCTCGGCGGCCATATCCATAACAACCTCAACACCATAGTGCCCCTCGGGGGCGCCGTACCCCTGCCATCCGCTTGAGAGAAAGCGGTTAGTGTGCACGTAGCGGAGCTTGCCCCGCATGTGTTTGCAGTTTCGAGAATAAAGAGTCGTTCCTGTAGCGAGCAGCGAATTTTTTATAGTCCACTTATCGCCTCCGCTGCCCATCTCCATCCAGTTGTCGTAGCTTATAGCGTGAAGCGTGCCATCCGATTTAAAGCCTATCTTCACGTTGGAAAGGCTACCCCTCGACCAGCCGCAGAGCATCTCCTCCTCGCGGGTATAGACGCACCTCACCGGCTTTGAAAGCTCTATGGAGGCGAGGCAGGCCACTATAAGGTAATGGGTCGGGTGGTTTATATCGGAGGGCTCCGCGATCTTTCCGCCGAAGCTGGAGCCGATGTATTCGCATACGTAGTTTACATCGGTGACGTTGAGCCCGAGAACGCCTGCGAGGACAGTCTTTTCATGGTGCATACCCTGGCTGTGTGTATAGACGGTAAGCTTTCCACTATTAAAATGTGCCAAAGCGCCGCGCGGGTTCATCGCGGGAGATTTTGTATAGGCGTATTTAAGCCCCTCGGCCTCCACGATTACGTCGGACTCGGCGAAACCCTCATCTACATTGCCGAAACCATGGAAATCAGCATGGTCCTTTTTCGTCCAAAGGCCGCTCTCCGGATCTTTCTCGCTGAGATAATAATGAAACTCCCAATCGTGACAATTTGGTTCGCCCTCGAAGACTTCCGGCGCATCTGGCGCCAACGCCTCCTCGATGGAGAGGACTGCGGGATACTCTTCATACTCGACCCTTACGAGCTCAAGAGCCTCCTCGGCGACATCCTCATCCACCGCGACGACGGCGACTACCTGTTCGCCTACATAATGCATTGTGTCGCGGAATGTCTGAGGGAAATTTTTATAACTCATCACCAACTCGACACCGGGCAACGCTTCAGCCGCCTCCGTATCAAGTTTAGTAACCTTCGCTTTTGGATATGGTGAACGGATAAAACGGGTAATCAGAGTGCCTGGAAGTTGAAAATCAGAGTAGTACCTCGCGCTCCCGTTAACGCGCTCAAGGGCGGTCTTCTGGTGGACGCTCTTACCGAGGACTTTAAGTTTCTCAGCCATTTTAAGCTCCCTCCCCGCGCATCTTGCGCGCGGCGGAGAGAACAGCCGCTTCAATGTGTTCATAGTTGGAGCAGACGCATATGTTGCCCGCCATCGCCTCTCTCACCTCGCCGACGGTCGGGTTCGGATTCCTGAGCAGGAGCGCCTTAGCGGACATTATCATCCCCGGCGAGCAAAAGCCGCATTGGGCGCCGAACTCTTCGAGCCACGCCTCCTGAATGGGATGCGGGTTTTTGCCCGACATGAGCCCCTCAATAGTCTCGACGCATTTGCCCTCGGCCTCAAGGGCCAGGGTCATGCACGAGAGCACGGCCTTATCGCCTATAAGTACAGTGCAGGCGCCGCATGCACCTTCGCCGCACGCCTCTTTGGTGCCGGTATGATGGAGCTCCTCTCTTAATACGCGAGAGAGCATCCAGTGGGGTTTTACAAGGAGCTTTTTGGGCTCCCCGTTTACGGTGAGGGAGAGTACCTTCTCATTTGCGCTCATTCGTTCATCCTTCTCTATAGGCGCTGGTTTGCCGCGGCTAATAAGCAGCTACCGTGAATGATCAGCTCCAAGCCAGAGCATCCGCCGGCAAGAGAAGTCTCTAATTGAGCGTGCTCCGGAACTACAGGTTGGGCGGTGAGACCACCCAGATAACCTCGACGTTCTCGTCTGAGTTGTTTTTCCACTCGTGCCCGAAGAGCGACGAGTAGTAAAAACTCTTTCCAGGCGTAAGCTCATAGGTTTTATTAGCCACCATGAGCGTCAAGGTACCGCTGATTATGTAACCGAACTCCTGACCGGGGTGGCTGTAGTTCTCGCCTGAGCCGCCGCCGGGAGGGATTATCGTATGGAAGGGCTGCATCAGCCGGCCGCGAGTCGTTTTGATAAGCTGGGTAACATCCGCTTCCCAATTTTTTATCTTTACAGGCCGCCTCTGTGACGAATCCATCACCACGACGCTTGCTATGTCCTCATCGTCCTCAAAAAAATCCACGGGGCTCACACCGAGGCAATCCGCGATCCTAACTAGCGTGGAGAGGGAGGGTG
>PKTU01000136.1 GCA_002869005.1 Deltaproteobacteria bacterium | reverse complement strand
GTATCTCGGAGGTTATCCCCAGTTTCCTTAGGAAATTTACCGTCCTCTGGATGCCCATCTCTTTTAGAAGTTTTATCGTGACTACGTTTCTTGAATTTACCAGCGCATCCCGCAAAGTTGTCGCGCCGTAAAAACGTGAGGAGTAGGTTTTAGGTTTCCACTTTTTATCGAGCTCATCCGATTCATAGACTATAGGCGAATCGTAAATGAGGGAGGCTGGGGTGTAGCCGCTGCTTATGGCGGCCGCGTAAATTAGGGGCTTGATCGCCGAGCCTACCTGCCGTTTGGCTTGAGAGAACCGGTTGAACTGGCTCCTTTTGTAATCATAGCCGCCTACCGCGGCGAGCACCTCTCCCGTCTCGGGGTCGAGGGAAATTATCGCGCCCTCTACGATGGGTTCTTGATAGATGCTGGCCTTTAATCCGCCACCCTCAACCGCTTCAAAACGGCAGAGGAGAACCTGCCCGGAAGAGAAGAGGTCTGTTATTTTTCTGCCTCTGGGGAGCGTCCACTCCAAGCGCTCTGCTGGAATCCGCGCTACCGCCGCTCCCGCTACAACCGTTACGCCCTCTTCGCTAACACCTGTTACGAGCGCCTCGGCAATAGCTCCGTCAGTAGGCATATCACCCTCAAAGAAGGGCGCCTCTTCCTCCTCCCGGGGCAATGCGTCCTCTCCGGTTACAGCAGCTCCCAGCACCCTTACCGGGCCCCTGTACCCGCCTCGGAGGTCGATCTCTTTTAGCCCTTCGCGCAGAGCTTCGCGGGCAGCTCGCTGGAGTCGAGAATCCATGGAGGTGGTTACAGTGAGTCCGCCCTCAAGTACCGTGTCTGTGTCAAAGAGCTCCAAAAGGGCTTGGCGGACATATTCTGAGTAGTAAGGCGAAACATCCTCGAAGGGGTTTGAGTAGCCCTTGAGACCAAGGGGAGACCTCTTTGCCTCCTCCGCCTCCTCCGCCGTTATCCAGCTATTTTCAAACATCCGCTCAAGGACGTACCCTCTTCGGTCAATCGCCTGCGCCGGATTTTTGTAAGGGTCATAGCGGCTAGGCGCCTGCGGAAGACCGGCCAAAAGCGCGGCCTGCGCAATGGAGAGTTCCCATGCGCTTACACCGAAGTAGACTCGCGCGGCGGCCTCAATCCCATAGGCGCCGTGGCCTAGGTATATTTGATTCAGGTAAAGGTTCAGAATATCGTCTTTTTCAAGACTACGCTCAATCTGTAGCGCTAAAATTCCCTCCCGCGCTTTGCGTTCAAGTGATTTCTCGCGGGATAGGAGGAGCGTTCTTGCGACCTGCTGGGTAATCGTAGAGCCGCCTTGAGCGAATCGGCCCTCTTTCAGGTTTGTCAACGCTGCGCGGATGATACCTTGAAAGTCCAGCCCCGCATGCTCATAAAACTTGTCATCCTCAGCGGCTATAAATGCCTTACGCACAAAGCCGGGGAGTTGGCGTGGATCCCCCATGTATCGGTTCTCACGGTAAAGCTCCGCCATCAATACCCCATCCCTTGACTTTATCGTCGTCGTCAAGGGGGGCTTGTAGGTCGAGAGCTCTGCTATATCCGGCAGGCCATCCATCAATGACCATACGTAGATACCCACGCCACCGGCAGCCAGAAGCGCCATGGCAAGGAGGGAGAGAAATATATATTTAAAAGCCTTTCGCATGTATCCGCCTTTGTTGTTGGCGTATTTTCTTAGTTCGTTTTTCGACTTCGGAGACGAAACAGTTTATCAAAGAAGATACCGGAGGCAGAGTATTAAAACGCAAAAAAGGCGCGGCCAAAAACCGCGCCCTCCCTGTATGTAAGATTAATTGCCTAGTCTCCGAGGACCTCCAGCTTACGCCTAGCCACTGAAGCCTGCTCAGATTTGGGGTGCTCCTTTATGACCTTCCTGAGGAGAATCTTCGCGTCAAGCTCATCGCCTAGTGCGTCGAAGGCGAAAGCCTGCTTTAGGAGCGCGCTGGGAACCTTGTCGCCGTCGGCGTACTCCCTGACTATCTTGTCGTAAAAGATTATGGCCTTCTCATACTGCGACTCATTATAGAACGACTCGCCGATCCAAAAGTATGCGTTGTCCGCCAGAGAGGTCTTTGGGTAGGCGCTAATGTATGCGTCGAAAGCCTTGCGCGCCTCCTCGTATTTGTTTTGCTGATACAGGCTGTAGCCCTTGTCGTAAAGGGACTTAGGGTCCACCTCAGGGGAGGATGGTTTTGCCGGAGCCGCAACAGCCGGAGCAGGAGGCTTAGCCGGCGCAGGAGGCGCAGCAGCAGACGCTTTAGTCGATGTTGTCGAAGCGATGCGCCTGTTTAGAGAGTCAACTCTGTTGGTAAGGTCTGAGACCATATTCCTCAAAGCTGTGATCTCCTCAGGCGTCGTTGCCGGGGTGGCTTGCGCCGTAGGATTCGCAAGTGAATGCTCCAGCTCCTCAACTTTACCTTTAAGGAGCCTTATGTCACTCTCCATCGAATCCACAGTCGCGCCAAGCCTCGCAAGACGTTCCGCTTGATCCGTCTGCTTGGGTTGATTTTCAATGAACTCATCGACCTTGCGCTTAAGCTTTTGAAGCTCCTCGTGGGTCTGCTGAGTTCTGGCTTGAGGCGAAGCGAGGTTTGGGTCAACTGCAACGCAGCCAGGAATAAAGAGCGCCGCGACCGCAAGCGCGGTCACGGCTTTAACTGTATTTTTAGACAGTTTTATCTTCATAGCGTTTTATTCTACTACCCTAAACTCCGCGCGGCGATTCTTTGCCCATGCCGCTTCATTGCTTGCCGGATCGACAGGGCGCTCCTCGCCGTAGCTTATGGTGTCCATGCGATTGGGGTCCACACCTGCGTCGGCCATGTAGCGTTTGGTGGCGTTGGCGCGACGCTCGCCTAGGGCGAGGTTGTACTCGTTGGTGCCCCGCTCATCGCAGTGACCCTCGATGCGTATTCTGGCCGCAGGGTAGGCAAGGAGGTTGTCCTTGTTTGCGTCCAGGGTCGCTGCGGCATCGCTTGTGATGTCCGACTTGTCAAAGTCGAAGTAGATCGTTTTAAGGAGAGAGGCAAGACCTTCGCTGCTTGCGGCTGTAGTGGCGGTGTCGCCGGTAACCATGTCGCCGCGATCAGCGTTTGCATCACTGGAGGTTGTGGCGGCCTTGGGAGTTATCGTCTCCTCAGTTACCTGCGGTTTGGGTTTCGGCTGAGTCTTTGGCTTCGACGCCACCGCTGTATCAGGTCCGGGGGTGTCGGTAACCGGTGCGCTACCGCTTGAGCAGCCGCCCACTACAAGCATCGTCGCGGCAAAAAGCGCGGCCATGAGCATAAGGTTAATTCTGCGATTCATCAGATACGACCTCCTTCGTTGAGGCATGTTTCGTACATTATTTGGGGCGCCTGTAGGACCACGCCGGTTGCGACGCATCTTTGCCCTCAGGCGATACTCTCTCCATTTGGTTGGCACCTAATCGTAAAACGTAAACGGCTTTTTCGCCATCCTTCTTTGACGTTACCGCCAAAAATCTTCCGTCAGGCGACCAGCTGGGCTCAAGCGTATCGTATGGGCCGTGTGTAATTTGTGTCATTTTACGGCCTTCTACGTCAACAATAAAGACCTGAAATGTTCCCGCCTTGTCCATTCCCGTAAATGCTATCTGGTCGCCGTCCGGCGACCAGGCGGGGTCGCCGTTGTGTTTTCCCGAAAAAGTTATTCTCTTTAGGTTATCCCCATCTTTGTCCACCGTAAAGATGTGGGGGTTACCTTTCCTGTCCGATACGAAAGCCAGCTTCTCACCGTCGGGAGACCATGCCGGCGATACGTCAATGGCGCGGTCGCTTGTCAGGCGTCTTTGTTTGCCGCTATCCAGGTCGAGCAGGTAGATGTCGGTGTTGCCGCCGACGGAGGAGGCGTACGCTAGTGTTTTGCCGGAGGGGGCCTCCTCGCCGGGCATATCCATACCATCATTTCGCCTGACATAGCGGAGAAATCCCTCATCCAGGAAGACCCGGCAAAGTTCAGGCTCTCCACCATAGTACGAGGTGACGTATATATAGTCCAGGCCTCGGCCCCAAACAGGTCCAAGGTTAAGCGCTTTTGTGTTGGTGACTTTGGCGGTCGTTGAGGGCCTGTTCAAAACTGTGCGATAAATTTCTTTTCCGGCGCCCTCTTTGACCGCATAGGCGATCTGTGTGCCGAAGGGGCCCTCTTTGCCTGTAAATTTCTCCAGGGCTGCGTTGGCGAAGAGCCCGGAGATGTCTTTCATGGAGTCGGAGCTGCCTCTAAAGCGTTTGCCGAAGAGAAAATCCTGCCTGACTGCATCGTAGGCGTAGAGGTCGACTATGTACTGGCCCGCGTCATAGTCCAGCTGTGATTTAATAAGCAGCTCCGCGCCTATGGAGCGCCAGTCGGCGAAAGAGTTGGTGTCGGGGACGAGGTCGGCGACTTCAGGATCTTCAAGGTAGCCCTTCGGATCCAGCACCTCAAATATTCCGACGAAGGCGAGGTCGCTACGTAGCTGCTTGGCAAGTTCCATCTCTGGAGTCACCCGCCTCGCGGTATCGGGGACTCTTCCCGTCACCTTGGGTTCCGGTACGGCTACCGGAACTCTCTGGACCTTCGCGCTGGAGATGTCGATGTAAACTTTGGCTGAAGAAAGAGCCGGCAGCATTAAGAAGAAAGCCGCCAAAAGTGTGGCGGCCGGTATTTTGACTTTGCGGTGCATGTATTTACCCCGGTTTATTTCCGGATTATCGTCCTCGTTTAAATTTTTATCTGATTTGGACGTTTCGGGAGATCTTAAAGTTTAGGTTGGGGCAAGTCAAGTTGCTTAGGGATGATAGGAGTATAAAAAAGGGAGCCCCGCTTTAGCGGAGCTCCCCAATAGTGGCGGGAGCGACGAGACTTGAACTCGCGACCTCCGACGTGACAGGCCGGCGTTCTAACCAACTGAACTACGCCCCCGCGAAGCGGGTAATCCCGAAGTCAAAGAGGAGGCGACTGCAACTTTGCAGCCGCCTCTCTTTGCGG
>PKTU01000091.1 GCA_002869005.1 Deltaproteobacteria bacterium | reverse complement strand
CTCCTGCCGCTCATAAAAGCGCAGACCCCCGAAGATCGCGTACTCAATCCCCCGTTGGATCAGCTCATCCTCAATGGGCCGGGACAAAGCATGTGTACGGTAGAGCACCGCGATTTCTCCTAAACGGTACCCCGTCGCAGTAAGGTCCATAATCCGCTCACCTATCCATTGAGCCTCCTCCCCCTCGCTGTCAGCGGCATTCAGCACAACAGGGTCGCCGCCCTCGCGCTCCGTCCAGAGTGTCTTGACGTGGCGGCCCTTGTTCTTGGCGATGACCGAAGAGGCGGCGTTTAGTATGGGTTTGGTGGAACGGTAGTTTTGCTCAAGCCTGACGACCGAGGTTCCGGGGAAAGTTCCCTCGAAATCCAAAATGTTCCTTATATTCGCTCCGCGCCATCCGTATATCGACTGATCATCGTCACCGACCACGGTTATGTTCCCCCAGACCTCGGAGAGCTTTTTTGCAAACAGGTATTGGACCCGGTTGGTGTCCTGATACTCATCCACAAGGAGGTATTTAAAACGTCTCCCATAGGTGTCCGCGATCTCCGGGTTCCTATCGAAGAGCTCCAAAAGCGCTACGAGAAGATCTCCGAAGTCAAGCGCCGCTGCCTGCCGCAGCCGTTTCTGGTAGAGAATATAAAATTTATAGAGAGCCCTGGCGTATTGTGAGGAGGTATCGCCTGGCGGGTCGATATCACCCTCCCGCAAGCCGTCATCCTTCATCCTTGAGACAGCGGCTAAAAGCGCCTGTGGTTTTATCTTCTTGCTGTCAATTGAGAGCTCTTTTGCGACCTCTTTAGCCAGCCGCTTCTGGTCGAGAGCATCATAAACGGTGAAATCAGGACCGACGGGAAGCAGCGAGCCGTGCCTCCTCAAAATTCTCAGCGCTATTGAATGGAAGGTACCGACCCACGCTCCTTTGAGGGAACCCCCAAGGAGCTCCTCCACCCGCATAGACATCTCTCTGGCAGCCTTGTTGGTAAAAGTCAGGGCCAATATCTCCCCCGGTTCCGCCCGCCCCTCAAGGACCAGCCACGCTATTCTGTGGGTCAAAACCCTCGTCTTGCCGGAGCCCGCGCCCGCAAGGACCAGGAGGGGGCCATCACCATGCGTTACCGCTTCGAGCTGATGGGGGTTTAAGGCGGACAGCAGCCCGCTTAAAGAAGAGTCTCTCTGCATAACAGCCTGTCTAATGGGGAGTTAACTTGAGGGTGGGACCGGCGCCCTGTATCTCCACTTTGTACTTGCTCATGAAATCCATGCCGAGGAGACCGTCAGCGCCATCTATAGGATCCATGGCAACAACTCGAAGGTTGTGGCCGGGGCGGCCTCCAACATCCAGTTTCTTCACCAACGCCCACCCCGCGTTAACTTTTCCCCCGGCTGTGGTTACGATAACGGCGGGCTCATTTTCCACCACAAGCCCAGCCGCGATGAGGCGCTCCGGGGAGATTACCGTTGAAGTAGCCCCTGTATCCACTATGAGACGAACTGTTACAGCATCGTTAATTATCGCGTCCACAAGATAACCTGCCCCAGCGCGTTCAAGGGGAATATTGTCCTCCGTGTTGCCGCCTCCGGCTACGTAGAGCTCAAGCTTTGCGGAGGAGAGATTATCTTCGCGTGGCACCTCCATTGGCTCATCCGTGAAATGAACCACACCTCGCGCATCCACCCATTTGTATATCCCGCCATGGGAAAGCGGCGCCATAAGGGCCGCCGTAAAAAAAATTATCGCTGCTACGATAAATGTTTTCATCAATGCTCCGGACAATGAGACTTGCAAAAATTATCAGGTAGTATCATCTTAGACTTTATAGTAGAGCAACAGACATTTCTACCCTCCCAATTGAGAAAGGACTTTGATGATGAAAAAATACCAATGCTCAATATGTGGCTACGTTTACGACCCTGAAGTCGGCGACCCTGAAAACGGCGTCGATCCCGGCACCGCATTCGAGGATTTGCCCGAGGACTGGACGTGCCCCGATTGTGGAGCGGAAAAAGCTCTCTTCGAAGAGATGTAAGGTATGAAACCCTTGAAGATAACGGACAATATTTGGTGGGTAGGGATACTTGATCCGCAACTTAGGGTCTTTGATGTAGTAATGAAAGCCGAGCACGGCACCACCTATAATTCTTATCTCATCAAGGGAACGGAAAAGACCGCCCTAATCGAGGCAAACAAGGGCCGCTTTTCAGGCGAATTTATCTCCCGCCTCTCTGAAGTCGTTGATCCCAAAGAGATCGACTACATAATTCTCAACCATATGGAACCCGACCACTCCGGCGCTCTCGCCGACCTCATGGAGGTTGCGCCGCAGGCTCAGCTTTTCTTCACCCGCGCGGGCAAATCGTTCGCTGAAAACGTCTCTAACAAACTTCTCGACGATGCCCACGTAATAGCCGACGGCGAAACGCTTGACCTCGGCGGCAGAACACTTGAGTTCATGGTCGAGCCATATCTGCACTGGCCCGACACGATGTTCACCTACCTTAAAGAGGATAAAATCCTCTTCACTTGCGACTTTCTGGGTGCGCATTACTGTGACGACAGGCTCTTCGACGATCTGGTCGGAAACTATGACTACGCCTTCAAATATTACTTCACCGCTATTATGCGCCCCTTCAAAAGTCATGTGCGGCGCGCTCTTGAGAGAATAAGCGGACTCGACGTAAAGATGGTTTTAACGAGTCATGGCCCAATTATCAGGACGAAGCTTGCCGAAAGGCTTGAAAGTTACCGTGAGTGGTCTTTGCCCCTTGAGAAGGGGGATAAAAAAACCCTTGCCGTTCTCTATGTAAGCGCTTACGGAAACACCGAGCGTATGGGACTTGAAATCGCTGAGGGCGCCAAGAGCGCCGGAGTAGAAACGGAAATCTACGACCTTGGCGCAGTCGATATGGAGAGGCTCTTAAATGAGGTTGAAAAAGCCGACGGCATCGCGATTGGCTCCTGCACGATAAATGGAGATGCCCTACCCCAAACTTGGGAGTTTCTGGCCCACCTCATCCATATAGACACCAAGGGAATGGTGGGCGGGGCGTTCGGCTCCTTTGCTTGGAGCGGTGAGGCTTCGCTCCTTTTAACAGAGCGATTAAAAGGGCTAAAATTCAAGGTTCCTGAAAAGCCTGTACGTGCCAGATTAACCCCGACGCCCGAGGACCTCGCCAATTGCCGGGCTTTTGGCGAAACACTGGCAAAAGCCCTATAGCGATAAACCAACTTGAACCCCCGGCGCCGCCGGGGGTTGTTTCTTTACCCTTCCGGACGTCGAGATGCCAAGAGAAAATGACCCCCTATCTCTCCTTGCCCCAGCCAAGGTCAACTTTTCCCTTGAGATAATAGGAAAGCGCCCCGACGGTTACCATGAACTTAGAATGTTGATGGCGCCAATATCCCTATACGATGAGATTAAAATTTCTCCAACGGAAAGCTGCTTGGTGGAGGTCTTCTCTGCGGGTAGCGATTACGTGTCCTCGGGAGAGGACAACATTTGCCATCGAGCCGCCTCTTTCTACTTTAAAGAGACAGGTATTTCAGGCGGCGCAAAGATTGACATAAGGAAAAACATCCCCGTGGGAGCAGGTCTTGGGGGGGGTTCCAGCGACGGCGCTGCAACCATAATGGGGCTTGAGCGTCTTTTCGGCCGGAAGCTCTCCCGGGAGGAGCGCAAAAAAGCGGCTTTTGAGGTAGGCGCCGATCTGCCCTTTTTCTTTGCAAGGGGCTGGGCGCTGGTGGAGGGTATCGGTGAAAAAGTGACCCCCGTGACCCCGTAGGAGACCCTGTGGCTGGTGGTCGCCCACCCAGGCGTGTTTCTATCCACCGCCGCTGTGTTTTCCCACCAAACTAATGTGTTGACAACCACCTCTTTGGTCCCTACCATTATGCAGTTCAACTTTCGGGGTGTCTCCGAAGGGGTTAGGAACGACCTGCAGGCGGCGGCGCTTCAAATCGAGCCCGCCATCGGCGAGCTCTTCACCGCCTTTGAAAACTCCGGAAGCAGCGTGACCTTTTTAACCGGCTCGGGTTCGGCTGTGGTAAGCCTCTCTCCGAGCCGCGAAGAAGCCGAGCGTGTGGCTAAAAACCTCAGGGCAGTCGCCAGAAATGGGTGGCGCATTGAGGTGGCGCATACGCTGGGTGAGGTTTCGCTTTTTTTCGGCGCAATATGATTAATGCCGTTTTGGGGCGTGGGCAAGCGGTAAGCCACCGGTCTTTGACACCGGTTATCGCAGGTTCGAATCCTGCCGCCCCAGCCACTTTAAGCAAGGCTTGAATAAGCTACCAGATAACTAAGCGAAGATTGGAACGGGTTATGGATAACAACATTCGCATCTTCAGCGGCAACGCAAACCCAATGCTTGCGGAAGCCATCTCCGCCGAGCTCAACCATGAACTGGCCCCCGCTACGGTTAAAAAGTTCAGCGACGGCGAGATAAGCGTGGAGATCAAAGAGTCGGTTAGAGGCTACGATGTCTTTGTTATCCAGTCGACTTCTACCCCCGTAAATCATCACCTCATGGAGCTTCTTATAATGATAGACGCGCTAAAGCGCGCCAGTGCGGCGTCTATCTCCGCGGTTATTCCATATTATGGCTATGCCCGTCAGGACAGGAAGGTAAGCCCCAGGGTTCCGATAACGGCCAAACTTGTGGCGGATCTGCTCACAACCGCTGGAGCGGACAGGGTTTTAACTATTGACCTTCATGCAGGTCAGATTCAGGGGTTTTTCGACATACCCGTCGACAACCTCTACGCGACCCCCGTCCTAATAGAGGAGCTTAATCGACGCTTCAAGGGTGAGGAGCTCGTTATGGTTAGCCCGGACGCAGGCGGAGTAGAGCGCGCCCGCGCATTCGCCAAACGCTTGAAGGCGGGGCTGGCAATTATCGATAAGCGGCGGGAGGCGGCAAACGTCTGCGAGGTGATGCACATAATCGGCGACGTTGAGGGCAAGGACGCCGTCCTCCTTGACGACATGGTGGATACCGCAGGCACCCTCACCAACGCCGCAAAGGCGCTTAAGGAAAATGGCGCGCGTTCAGTCTACGCTGTCGCGACACACCCCGTCCTCTCCGGTCCTGCCGTTGAGAGGATT
>PKTU01000165.1:1271-11080 GCA_002869005.1 Deltaproteobacteria bacterium | reverse complement strand
AAAGAAGCTGAAAAAAAGTTTGAGGCGCTCCTCGATGACCTGGAGAGCGTGGTCGCAGCGTTGGAGGGCGGCGAGCTTGACCTTGAGGACGCGATGGAGGCATTCAAAAAGGGTGTTGCCCTCTCAAAGGAGTGCCACAAGCGTCTCGATGAAGCCGAGCGCAAAGTGAAAATTTTAAGGCGCGAGCTCTCAGGCGAACTGGCAGAGGAGGATTTCGACGCCGATGAGTGATTTCGACGTTAACGCTTATCTCTTAAGGTGCGCCGCGCTGGCGGAGGATTTTGCCGGAAATGTTCTGCGGCCCGAGAGGCAGCTGCCCTCGGAGCTCTACTCCGCGATGCGATACTCATTCTTCGCCGGGGGCAAGCGGATACGCCCGGCATTGGCTTATGCCGCGGCTGAAGCGGTCTCGGGTGACGGCACCTCTTCCATTCCCTTCGGCGTGGCGATAGAGATGATCCACACCTATTCCCTGATCCATGACGACCTGCCCTCCATGGACGACGACGAGCTAAGGCGCGGTAAGCCGACTTGCCACGTCAAATATGGTGAGGCGATGGCTATCCTCGCGGGAGACGCCCTCCTTGCCGATGCATTCGCCATGCTGACGGAAGAGGGGATGGCCGGCCGCTACCCCGCTGATACTCTTATCAAATGTATCAAAGAGATTTCACTTGCAGCGGGCGGCGTCGGCATGGTTGCGGGGCAGGCCGTGGATATCCTTAGCGAGGGCCAAACTCTTGACCTTCCCGCCTTGGAGTTTCTTCACACACACAAAACAGGGGCGCTTATCCGCGCTTCGGTTATGACGGGCGGCTTATCGGCGAAAGCTTCGGCGAGCGAGCTGGAAGCGCTTGGACGCTATGCGGACCGCGTCGGCCTTGCATTTCAGGTTGCTGACGACATACTTGACGTTGTCGGCGATACCGAGACCCTTGGCAAGCCCGTAGGCAGCGACGAGGGTCTTTCAAAGGCTACCTACCCCTCTGTGATGGGGCTGGCGGAGGCAAGAAAAAGGCTCGTGGAATTAATCGATGAAGCCAATGAATTCACCATCCCCTTCGGGGAGAGAGGCGAACCGCTTCGGGCAATTGCAACATTCGTCGGGAGCAGGAATAATTAAGAGATGGGTAAGCGTTACAAGATTCTCGATAGAATAGATCCTCCCAAGGCGCTCAAAACTCTCTCCGTACCCGAGATGGAGATACTGGCCGGTGAGGTGCGCGAATTTATCCTCGAAAAGCTCTCGCCAATAGGCGGGCACCTCGCTTCCAGCCTGGGAGTTGTAGAGCTCACCATTGCCTTGCATGCGACCTTCAACACGCCCGAAGACCGGATCGTCTGGGACGTCGGGCACCAGTCCTACGGCCATAAAATCCTAACCGGCAGGCGTGACGAATTCGCCAACATACGTCAACGCGGCGGCATAAGCGGCTTCCCCAAGAGGAGTGAGTCCGAGTATGACTGTTTTGGCACCGGGCACGCCTCGACATCCATCTCCGCGGGTGTCGGGATGGCGGTGGGGAAGGACCTTGCCGGGCGCGACAACAAAGTGATCGCGGTGATCGGCGACGGCTCCATGACTTCCGGGATGGCCTTTGAGGGGCTAAACCATGGAGGGCATTTAAAGGGTGACCTGATCGTTGTTTTAAATGACAACGAGATGTCGATCTCGCCAAACGTGGGGGCCCTTGCTTCATATCTCTCGCGGGTTCTCTCCGGCAACCTCTACTCCAAAATGCGTTCCGACGTTCAGGAAATTTTGAAGTCGCTTCCCGGCGGCGAGCCGGTGGCTAAATTCGCCAAGAAGATTGAGGAGCACGCCAAGGGCTTCATCTCTCCGGGGATGCTCTTTGAGGAGCTGGGATTTACCTACTTCGGCCCGATAAACGGACACAACATCTCCCACCTTCTCACCGCCTTCAAGAACGTCTCGAAGTTTAAAAAGCCCATCCTCGTCCATGTGGTAACGACGAAGGGGAAGGGGTATGTGCCGGCTGAGGAGAAGCCCTCCTCCTACCACGGCGTAGGGCCCTTCGACCTTGAAAACGGCAACGCGAAAAAAAGCGGGGCGCTAGCCCCCTCCTATACTTCGATCTTCGGCAAGACTCTTGTGGAGCTTGCCTCTTCGGACAACCGCATCGTCGCCATAACCGCCGCGATGACGGAGGGAACAGGGCTAAAAGAGTTCGCCGAGCTGTATCCGAAGCGCTTTTTCGACGTGGGGATAGCGGAGGAGCACGCCGTCACCTTTGCCGCCGGGCTGGCCGTGGAGGGGCAAAAGCCGGTAGTCGCTATATATTCGACCTTCTTGCAGCGCGCCTACGACCAGATAATCCACGACGTCGCTCTCCAGAAGCTTGATGTCGTCTTCGCTCTGGACAGGGCGGGCTTTGTCGGCTCCGACGGCGCCACGCACCACGGCAGCTTCGACCTCTCCTATCTTCGCCACATTCCGGGGATGACAGTTATCGCACCATCAGACGAAAATGAACTGAGGCACGCGCTGGCAACCGCGCTCTCCATAGATGGTCCAGTAGCGCTTAGGTACCCGCGTGGCGCGGGAGTCGGGGCTTTGCTTGAAGGCTATCCAACGCCCTTCGAGGTCGGGCGTGGCAGGATGTTAATAGAGGGCGGGGAAGGGGCGGTGGCCCTGATAAACGCCGGCGCGAACCTTCCGAATGTCCTCCAAGCGGTTGAAATGGCAAAGGAGGCTGGAGTCAAGGTGTCGCTCTTTGATGCCCGCTTTGTAAAACCGTTGGACAAGGAGGCTATTTTAGCGCTTGCGAAGTGCTCCTCCCGCATGGTCACCATTGAGGAGAATGCTTTGCAGGGAGGCTTTGGTTCGGCGGTCGTCGAGCTTCTGGCTGATGAAGGCATATCGATACAGGTAAAACGTCTGGGCATCCCAGACCTCTTTATCTCCCACGGCACCCAAAATGAGCTCAGGGAGGAGGCTGGGATAGACGCCTCCGGGATCGCAAAGGCGCTCATCGGAAGCGATGGCTAAAAAACTTCGCCTGGACAACCTCATGGTCGAACGCGGTCTCGCCGAGAGCAGGTCCAAGGCGCAAGCGCTCATCATGGGCGGTCAGGTTGTGGTTGGGGACCATGCGGTAACGAAGGCTGGCACCCAGGTCGCCCCGGATGCAGAGCTGAGGCTAAAAGGGGAGGTTAACCCATACGTCTCCCGAGGCGGGCTAAAGCTTGAAGGCGCGCTTAGAGGCTTCGTTTATGATCCCACCGGTCTTATCTGCGTGGACATAGGCGCTTCGACGGGCGGCTTTACCGACTGCCTCTTAAAGCATGGCGCGGCTAAAGTGTATGCGGTCGACGTAGGCTACGGGCAGCTGGCCTGGCAACTTCGCGATGATCCGAGAGTCGTAAACATAGAGCGGCAAAATGTCCGTCATATGACGTGGGAGACGCTGGGAGAGTTGGCCGACCTCGCTGTTATTGACGCCTCATTTATCTCGCTTGAGCTGGTCCTGCCGCACGTAATCGGCCTCTTAAAGGAAAAAGGTGAAATTATTGCCCTTGTGAAACCGCAATTTGAGGTCGATAAGGGTGAAGTGGGTAAAGGCGGGGTGGTCCGCGACCCTCTTCTCAGAAAAAAAGCCCTTGAGAAGGTTTGTGAAAATGCGCGATTATCTGGGCTCAAAGTTATAGGTGAGATGGAGTCTCCAATAACGGGGGCGAAAAAGGGAAACGTAGAGTTTCTCTTGTATCTTAAACGAGATTGAAAGGACTCCAAATATGGCAATTATAAATTATGCGGCGAGAGAGATGACGGCCAAGATCGTTTACTATGGCCCGGGTCTCTCGGGCAAGACCACCAGCATCCAGTACATCCACTCCAAGATAAACCCTGACAACAAGGGTAAGCTGGTCAGCCTTGCTACGGAGACCGACCGCACCCTCTTCTTTGATTTCTTCCCTGTAGATTTCGGTAAGATTGGCGGCTTCAGGGTCAAGTTCAACTTCTACACCGTGCCGGGCCAGGTCTTCTACAACACCACTAGAAAGCTGGTTTTGAAGGGCGCGGATGGCGTTGTCTTCGTGGCCGACTCACAAAACGGGATGCAGGAGCAAAACAAGGAGTCTCTGGAGAACCTCCACGAGAACCTCCGCCTTCACGGCTTTGACCCCGAGACGATGCCCTTCGTCATCCAGTACAACAAGCGCGATATGCCGAACCTTATGGACCTTGACGAGATGCGCCAAGAGCTTAACTTGCGCGGAGTTCCCGAGTTCGAGACCAGCGCTACGGTTGGCACCGGGGTGATGGAGGCGATGCGCACCATCTGCAAGATGGTTCTGGAAGACCTTAAGGCCAAGCAGCAGAAGGGGTCGGGAGCCATATCCAGACCTGCCGCTGCTCAGAAACCAGCCGCTGCTCAGGCGAAGGCGCCTCAGCCTTCAGCCGCCCCAGGAGCCTGCGAGGAGTTGCGCACCCTCGACATCACGGTGGACAAGCCTAAAAAAGGAGGCGCTGAAAGCCGCACCGTGATCGTCCCCTTGAATGTAGAGATAGGCGATGATGTGGACGCAGCCAATGTCAAAGTAGAGGTAAAGGTCACCTACAAGGAGGGCGAGGCAAAGGTCTCTCTGGGCCAGATAGGTCAGGATATACCAAAGAAGGGCTTCCTCGCGCGGCTCTTCGGTGGCTGAACATCCCCTATACTTTNCCCCTATACTTTATTTCCTGCGGCCCCGGCGACCCGGATCTGATAACCGTCGGGGGCCTAAAGGCAATTGAAAAATCCATAGCCCTCCTCGCGCCTAAAGTCTATGAAGAGGGCTTTTCCAAATACCTCAAGGGTAAAGAGGTCGAGAGCCCCTTCACTATGGACCACCAAAGCGTGGTCAAATGGATTGGCTCCAGAATCGATAGGGGCCCTGTGGCCTTTCTCCTTCCGGGAGATTTCTCCACCTTCTCGCCATTTCATTCCTTCGTTGAGCATTTCTACGACCGCGCCGAAGTCATACCGGGAGTGAGCGCACACGCCGCCGCCGCCGCCCTTTTAAAGCGTAGCTTTGATATAGCCGGCGTGGCTCATACAGCTATTGTCACAAGTCCACGCGCCATTACCAGAGACGGCCGGGTGAGCCTGAGGGAGTATGGAGGAGAGGGGAACACCCTCATTCTCTATATGATTAACCTGCCAATAGGTGATCTGGTCGCCGAACTGCTACACCCTTATCCCCCTGAGACGCCAATCGCTATCCTTGAAAACATAGCTTGCCCTGGCGAGAGGGTTACCCTTGGAACGCTTGAAGATATTGAGGAGCGCCTTGACGGGCGAGACCCCTTCGGCGTCGGGTCCACCTCATCCGAGCCGACGCTGGCGCTTGTAGTCGTTGGTGGGGCGCTGGTAAGCGGTGAGAAGCCGGATATGTGGGATTACCGCTACGAGAAGCTCTGGAAGCCGAGGAGGATGAAGTAGGTGGGCGTCAAAATCCTCTCCCCATTTGATAACGCGGATGAGACTGAGGCGCTCATCGAAGCTGGAGCGGATGAACTTTACGGCGGTGTGGAGCCTCCCAACTGGAAGGCGGGGATTGTCTCTTCAAGCCAAAGGACATTCGATTCGGCGCATTTTTCAAGCGAGGAAGAGTTCGCCCGCGCTACGGCTATCGCTTCGGGCAGGGGGGCGCGAGTCTCTATAACGCTAAACGCACCTATGTATGAAAGAAAGATGCAGCCTGCCTTAGTTGCGCTCGCCAAACGCGCAGAGAGTTGGGGCGTTAACGGCGCGGTGGTAGCGGACCCCTCTTTGATACTGGCGCTCAGGGAGGCCGGTGTCTCCATGGAGTTGACCCTCTCTACGATGGCGGGGGCGATGAACGCCGCCGATTTTAACTTTTACAGGACACTCGGTATAACCAGAGCAGTCTTGCCTCGCCACCTCACAATCTATGAGGTAAAGAGCATTATCGCCGCTTCACCCGGAATTACCTTTGAGAGTTTTATCCTCATCGGTAAATGCCCCAACGAAGAGGCGCACTGTTCATTCCAACATACGAGCCCGGATAAGCGCTGGCCCTGCGAAATTTCGTACGATCTTAAACATTATAATAATCAGCTATTTGAGAGGCATCCTTTCAAGTTGTACTTGAATAATTGGAGTGGCTGCGACCGCCGCTTCGCCTGCGGAATTTGCGCGATCCACCACCTCATTGAAGCCGGTGTTGAGGTGCTGAAGCTGGTAGGGCGCGGCGGCCCCAGCGCGGGAAAGATTGCGAACGTAAAGCTGGTTAAACGCTTTCTCAATGATAGGGCTTTGACAACTGACGACGCCCTTGACGCATACCGCGAACGCTTTGGCCGCGAATGCTCACCGCTCATCTGCTATTATCCCGAATTTTACCCTGTGCGAAGATAACTCGCTATCTGAGCGCGACTCTCAGCGCCACAACAAGCAAAAGCACTGAAAGCGCTATTATAAGCTTGTCGCGGCTGACCTTTCTTGCCCACGACACTCCAATCTGCACTCCAACTAAAGAGCCTGCAAAACCCAACGCGCCGATACCGTAGTGAAGATAGCCAAATGAATAGGGCACCTTCTGGGGGTCTGAGAGGCCGGATAGGGCGCATGTTGTCGTCGCGACGGCCGAGGTTATAACTATAATGGCCGAGCTTGTCGCCATGGCGTCGTGCACCTTGAGGTTGCAGTACTTAAGGAGATAGGGGACACCCAGCACGCCGCCCCCCGCGCCGAAAAAACCAGCAAAAGAGCCAATAAAAACCCCCGCGAGTGATTGTTTGAGGGGCGAGTGGGGGTTTGACCGCTCTATCTCTACATGCCTGTAGAGGAAGGTCTTTAAGGCGACTAGAATTATAAGGCCGACAAAGAGGAAACGCAGGGAGTTGCCGTCTATCACCGTGTTTCCGTAACCGCCTACAATGGCGCCGAAAATGCCGCCGAAACCCACCCGCATGGCTGTCTTGTACTTTATGCCTCCATATTTTCGGTGCTTGTTGACCGCGAGTATCATGGTGCAGAAGATCGTAGCCTGTGAGGTGGCTACGGCCATCTGCATCGGTGCGTTAACCTCGGGGAATCTTGACAATATCTCCAGATAGGTCGGTACGAAGACGATGCCGCCGCCGATACCGAAAAACCCCGCAACCAGTCCGGCGGACAATCCGAAAAAGAGGGTCAGCGGCACCCAGATCATCGGTGCTTATCCGGCCTGTCAAGACCTCGCCATTCGATGAGCGCTTCGATATGCCCAACCGTATCGCGCAGATGATTTTTTATCGCCACGCTGCGAAAGCGCGCGAGGGGTTTTGTCTCCTCCTCTGAGAGCGTACCCATCTTCAACATGACCTCAACCACGATGGGGGGCAGCGCGCGCATATTGCCGTCCTCCACCTTAAAAGCGACTCCGACACCGGCGTCGATGAAGGAGAGCCCGTAGGAGGCCTCCGCCCCTGTTTTTGCGATAACGCGGCCTGGCGCGGCTCGCATCGCCTCTGTGCAGATACGGTCGTCCCCGGCGATCATCTCAGGATTTTCAAGGCAGCTTCGCATAAGCTTTCGAATGGCGTTTACCCGCTTGGGCTCAAGAGCCGGATTCCCCTCCGGCCATGCGAAGGAGGCAAAGCCGCGGGCAATTGCGCGCAGCGGGGCGCGAAATACCGGCACCCCGCAGCCGTCGACCCCGACCCCCAGCTTATCGGAGGAAAGCCCGCAGCACTCGGCAACGTAGCCCTTTATCAGCGTTTGTACAGGGTGCCCCACATTGATATAGCCCTCGGTCTTCCACCCTTTGATGGCGCAGAGGGCGAGCATCGCCGCGTGCTTGCCCGAGCAGTTGTTGTGAAGGGGCGAGGGGAGCTCGCCGCGCTCCTCAAGGGCCTTGGCGGTGGGCCGGTGGCTTGGCCGGTGGACGCCGCACTTTAGCTCATCGACGCCAATCCCAGCCTTGGAGAGGATTGACCTTACGGCATCGACATGAAACTCCTGCCCTGAGTGTGAGCCGCACATGACCGCAAGCTCCCGCTCAGTGAAGTTAAAGGTGTCCGCCGCGCCCTCCTCCACGACGGGAACGGCCTGAAAGGGCTTCGCCGCGGAGCGCAAAAAGGTGGGGAAGTCAGGGTCGCCCAGTGAATCGAGGAGCGCTCCGTCGGGGCGCACCACCGCGAAGTGGCCCCTGTGGATGGATTCAGTGAGCTCGCCGCGTGTTACTTTAGCAAGTGGAGCGGGAATTTTCATTTGATACGGCGCCTTACCTTGAGGGGGTTACGGTTACGTGGCATTTGCGGCTGCGTGGGCCGTCGAACTCGGCGAAGTAGATGCCCTGCCAGGTGCCAAGGGCCGGTCTGCCTCCGGTGACGGGTATCTGGGCTGAGAAGCCCATCATCGACGCCTTTATGTGAGCATCCGAGTTGCCCTCAATATGGCGAAAACCCCAATCTCTCGGGATCAGTCTATCCATGAATGCGATGATATCCCGCTTAACGTCCGGGTCTGCGTTTTCGTTTATCGTAACACCTGCCGTGGTATGGGGGACATAAACCGTGGCGAGCCCCTCCAAGATGCCGGACTCGGCTATTATACGGGCAACCTCTCCCGTTACATCGACCAGTTCCGCGCGGCTCCTTGTCCTCACTTGAAAAGTTTTCATATTCTACCTCCAAGATTGGTAAAGATTAGCACAGGGGAGGGGGCTTTTAAACTTCCAAAGAGGGCGCTTACACTTGACTTAACCTCCACGCTCAAGTAGAAAAATAGCCCTCTATAAAAAACGTACGCAATATAATTCCGGGAGGCACCCAATATGTACACCATCACCGACATCGTCGCGAGAGAGATTCTGGATTCGCGTGGCAACCCCACCGTCGAGACGGACGTATACCTCACCAACGGCGCAATGGGCCGGGCAGCGGTTCCCTCGGGAGCGTCTACCGGAGAGCACGAGGCCGTGGAGCTTCGCGACGGCGACGCCTCCCGCTACATGGGCAAGGGGGTACAGAAGGCGGTCGAGAACGTCAACACCATCATCGCCCCGGAGCTGATAGGCGCCGACGCCAGAGAGCAGCTTGAGATCGATATGCTCCTATGTGAGCTCGACGGCACCCCCAACAAGGCGAAACTTGGTGCAAACGCAATCCTGGGCGTCTCCCTGGCCTGCGCCAAAGCTGCCGCTACCAGCTGCGAGCTCCCCCTTTATCGTTACATCGGCGGGGCTAATGCATCGCTCCTTCCGGTGCCCATGATGAACATCCTAAACGGCGGCGCGCATGCCGACAACAATGTTGACATTCAGGAGTTCATGGTCGCCCCTGTCGGCGCTACCACCTTTGTCGAGGGGCTGCGCATGGGGGTGGAGGTTTACCACGCCTTGAAGAAAACCCTCTCGGAGAAGGGTCACCGTACGGCGGTAGGCGACGAGGGCGGCTTTGCGCCGGACCTCGGCTCCAACGAGGAGGCGCTTGAGATAATTCTGGAGGCGATTGACCGCGCCGGCTATAAGCCCGGTGAGGACGTCCTCATCTCCCTTGACGCAGCTTCCAGCGAGTTCTTCAAGGATGGCCTCTACACCTTGGCCGCAGAGGGTTCCGAGATGAAGGCCGCGGAGCTCGTTAAATACTATGAGCGCCTTGCCGCCAAGTACCCGATATACTCAATAGAGGATGGCTTTGACGAAAACGACTGGGATGGCTGGGCGGCTATGACCGACGCCATGGGAGACAAGATCCAGATTGTAGGAGACGACCTCTTCGTCACAAACACCGAGCGTCTGGCCTCCGGTATCGAGCGCGGCATCGCCAACTCCATCCTCATAAAGGTAAACCAGAT
>PKTU01000165.1:0-1242 GCA_002869005.1 Deltaproteobacteria bacterium | reverse complement strand
CGAGACGATGCAGGCGATTGAGATGGCGCACCGCGCCGGCTATACCACTGTAATCTCCCACCGCAGCGGCGAGACGAGCGACTACACCATCGCGGATATAGCGGTCGCGACCAATGCGGGCCAGATAAAAACCGGCGCGCCCTGCCGCTCCGATCGCGTCGCGAAGTATAACCAGCTCATACGCATAGAGGAGGAGCTGGCGGGAACTTGCACCTACAATGGAGGAGCGCTGCGCAAGCTGCGCCGTTAATCATTAAATAAAATTAATCAGGCGCGCGCTCCGGCGGCGCGCTCAAGGAGCAGAGAAAATGGCAATAGAACAGACCCTTGCAATGATAAAGCCCGACGCCACCGCACGCGATCTGACAGGCAAGATCCTCGCGCGCATTGAGGAGGAGGGGTTCAAGATCGTGGCGATGAAGCGTCTTCGCCTCACCAAACTCCAGGCGGAAGCATGCTATGCCGTCCATAAGGAGCGCCCCTTCTTCGTAGCCCTCACGGATTTCATGTCCAGCGGCCACATCGTCGCTATCTGCATGGAGAGAGAGGACGCAATCGCCAAGTGGCGCGAGGTGATGGGCGCGACCAACCCCGACAACGCAGAGGAAGGCACCCTCAGGAAACTTTACGCGCTCAACGTGGAGAAGAACTCCTGCCACGGCTCCGACGCGACTGAGACCGCAGCGGTGGAGAAGGCCTTTTTCTTCAGCGGTATTGAGATGCTCTAAATCCTGTCGTAAGAATAAAAAAGCCCCACCAATCGGTGGGGCTTTTTTGCTTTGCTAAAGTAACTAGAGCCAGCCGGAGCCGCCCACCTCATCGGCGATAGTCGAGGTGGAGAAGAGGATGAGCTTGTCGCCCTTCTGTATGATGTCGGCTGGTTTTGCCGCGAACTGTTTAACTTCACCCTCTTCCTCACGCTCTACCGCTACGAGGGCGATGCCTCGCTTGGAGCGCAGGTTGCTCTGTGCGATGGATACGCCCCAGAGCTTGGGCGGACTTTTGACTTTGAAGAGCGCGTACCCCTCGAAGAAGGGTATCTCCTCCACTATGTTTGGGCTTCTTAGCTGGAGCGCAAGCTTGCTCGCCATATCCCGTTCGGGGTGCACTATCTCTGTCGCGCCGACCTTTGAGAGTACTCTTGCGTGGTCAGGGGTGACGGCTTTCGCGATCACCTTCTCAACCCCCAGCTCGCGCAGGTGGAGGGTGGCTAGGGTTGAGGCGTCTATAGGTGTGCCCAGG
>PKTU01000179.1 GCA_002869005.1 Deltaproteobacteria bacterium | reverse complement strand
GGACGCCAGCGATGGCAAGACCTGTAGAAAATGTCATTAACACTTTCAAAAAGGTAGGCTTATAAAATGAAAGCAAACAAACTTGTTTTAATGCTGTGTTCGACCATGGCGATGGGTTTGGTTTTTGCCGGATGCACGAGCAACCTCGACTCTGCCGGAGATATAAGCGGCGCGGAGGTTGAGCTTGGCACCGACGAATTAGGGCGCGATTACGTAGGCGCGGATACCTGCATCAGCTGCCACGAGGGGTTCTCCTGGTCTGCGGATGATGTCGCCAAATACCTCGATGGCATACACGTTATTCATTCCGACCATATCAGCGCGGCAAACGAGCCCGATGGCTGTCTGGATTGTCACGATCCAATCGGCGACGGTCCCACCCTCGAAGGTTACATTGATCCTGCTGACGTCCCCGAGGGCGGCCTCGCTGCGGTCACCTGTGAGAACTGCCACGGCGCGGGGGGTGAGCACTACGGCACCGGCCCCATCCCCAACCCCATCCCCGGCGCGGATATCTGCGGACAGTGCCATGACACCCTGCCCGACAGCCATCTGCCCCACCATCCGCAGGGCGACACCATCTACGCGAAGTACACTGCTTCCCGCCATGCCACAGGCAGCGTGCGCGGCGGCGCGGAGTGCTCCAGATGCCACACCGACGAAGGCGCGAAGATGTACAAGGATGTCGATACCCTAACGGGCGTAGAGCTTTTGGTGATGCCCGTGGAGAATCCCAGCGCAATCCAGTGCCGCACCTGCCACGACCCTCATTCCCCGATGGAGCTGCTTGAAGACGAGGTCGAAAGCCGCAGAGTTGTGATTGCCAGTGCGCAGTACGCCACCTGCGTAAACTGCCACATGTCACCCAACGCGGACCCCGCCAACCTGGACCCCGACACCACCGAACTCCTCCACCACGAGGACGATTTCGAGCGGTTAATTACCGATTCGCATTATGATGACCCGGCTACTAACGATGTCATTGAGGGTTACGTATTGGATCCGCTCAATGAGCATGTCTGCCTGGATTGTCATGATATCCACTCCGTGCAGAACGTAAGCTCCTTTGACGACCTCACGACCATCAACAACCAGTGGGCCAACTCGGCGCATGGCGGTTTCATTGCCAAGGTTAAGGGCGAAGTCGCCGACTTCTATGAGGACGTCCTTGGCGAGGGTGGAACCACCGAGCAGGTTATCGCCATCAAGGAAGCAGGCGCCACGGAGGAGTTCGCTCCAGCATGGACCCATTACCCCTGGACCGCAGAGTACCGCTCGGACTGCGCGAGGTGCCATACCTCGACAGGCGCAAAGGCGTATATGCAAAACCCCGTGGACTACGATCCGTTGGTTGATATTTCCTACACCAACGGCGCCATGTCCCACATCTCCTTCGTTACCAACGACGATTCGGATGAGGTCGTCTACAACTCCTCCACGCGTTCTGACAACCTGGAGGGCATCCAGAAAGAGATGCTTTACTGCTGGGCTTGCCACGCTGATAACAGCGGCAACCTCCGCCCCGTCGGCGCCATCACCGAAGATTACGGAAACGGCGCGGTTGTCACATATCCCGACGTCAACGGCTCCAACGTATGCATGGTCTGCCACATCGGCCGTGAAGTTGGCGACGTAATCAAGGGAGACCCCGATGCGGACGGCGTGCGTTCCTTCATCAACTCCCACTACCTGGCAGCGGGCGGCATGGTATTCGGTGAGTCTGGCTATGAGTACGATGGCGAGAACTACCAGAATGTGACCTACTTCGAGCACAGCGAAATAGGAACAGAGGCTCTCCCCGGCACCGGGGAAAACGGCCCCTGCGCAGGTTGCCACATGTCCTCCGAGTCGAGCCACATCTTCCTGCCGGTTGAGAAGGATGAGGAAGAGGTAGTCATCGCCGTTACCGCAACCGTTTGCGTAACGTGCCATGATGGTGGTCACGGTCCCGCGTTTGTCTATGACGGCGACCCCGACGATATAGCCGCGGCCGCGGAGTTCTTGGAAACGGAGAAGGAAGAGTACATGATGGCGCTCGAGCTTCTTAAAGCCGCTCTTGCGGAGCAGGGCATCATCTACTCCTCCGCGTATCCATACTTCTATGACGGTGAGGGGGCAAGCTACACAGATTGGGCTGACCCCTACGGCTTCGCCGGGTGGAAAAACACCATGGGCGCCGCTTTTAACCTCAACCTCCTCCTCAACGATCCGGGCGGCTTCGCGCACAACAGGTACTACGTGAAAGCCCTGATCTGGGACTCCATCGACTTCATAGACGATGGCATTCTGAACGATTCCACTGATGAGACAATAACCGCTTACAGTGGCGAAGTCGTTCCCACCTACCTGGCAGATGGTGCCCTAACATACCTTGGCACCTCGCGCCCTGGTGATACATCCAGACCGCCAATGATGCCCTAAGCATCATCTTTTGAAGTGTATAAAAGCCCCCGGTGTTGTGCCGGGGGCTTTTCTTTTTGGAACGCCCAATCTATGTTAGAGAGGGTTTCGCAAGGAAACCCGGCAGATCAATAGTGAGCGGGAGGTGCGGGATCAAAGAGCTTTGCCCAAAATGCAAATCAGAGTCGGTGAACGTCAAATATGTGCCCCGCGTAAATCGTTCGATGCTCTACATTGCGAGGGTGGTCGGAGTTGTTGCGATAGCCGGAGTTTTCCATGGCATTGTCATCGCACTTTCAGGATTTGGCGGACACTACGGGGCTTACCCTGGAGATGAGCTTATAGTAAAAAGCCTCCTCGTGGGCATCGGGGTGGTATCGGTGAACGTTGCCGTTGCAGCGCTCGTGTGGAGAGCCTTTGGCTCCAAGCGAGTTTTTAAATGCAGCCGCTGCGATGGGGCGGAAGCTAAGTAGAAAATACGCTCCACCAAATTGCCGCCGCTCAGGCGCCCAATAAATTAATGAAACAAAGCAAAGCTAATAAAATTCGGTTTTTCCTACACTCCAATTGTTAATACTCTTTGGATTACGTAGAATGACATACGTATTTCTCCACTACATTTGTTTGATTACGGCAGCTTTCTTGTGTTCTCAAAGGAGAATGGAATGCGAAAAATTGATTTGTTGGTGCTCCTGTTGTCAGCCGCTCTCTTGGCAGCATGCAGCGGAGGTAGCTCCGGGAGTGGAAATGGGATTGGAGAGGATTTGATAGGAAAGTGGCAATGGGGTAGCGGCTACATGCATGTCTATGCGGATGGTCATTACATCTATGAAAGCCCGGACTATGATGACGCAGAGGAGGAATATGTAGATTCAGCGTACTATCTGAACGGGCAGTGGTCAGTGAATGGCTCCAGCCTCACGATCTCCAAAGCCGACCCCATCGGCCTTGACGGTTCGGTGATTGACGACATCGACCCGTGCATGCTCTTAAACGGAGCTTTTGACGTAACAGTGACCAATGTCTTCCTAGAAGGCGAAGGGGTCGGTGCGGGACTATACTTCGGCGCCGGTTGGGAAGTGTTTACCACTCCCGATTACGAACTTGCCTGCGGCCCGCTTAACCCGCCAAATGAAGAGGACTACCTGGCATGGGTCCGGGAGTCCCTTATCCCCGGCGACTACGATTACTTTCCACCCATACTGCCCACTCCTCCCGACGATGGCCTTACCGACGCCGAATTTTACGACCTCTTTGGCCGCCATTCCCGCTCACTTTGGTTCGGAATCGACTTCACCTACGGATGTAAACCTACCTCTTTTAGTGCCGCGTAATATTGGAGGTTTCCTGCCCATTCCGTGACGCCAGATACTCCACCGGCGTCAGGTTGCCTAACGACTCATGTGGCCGCTCTTCGTTGTATTCGGTAAGCCATTTATCGGTTATTTCTCGAACCTCGGAGAGAGTCCTGAAAACGTACATATCCAGCACTTCCTCCCGGTAGGTTCGGTTGAAGCGCTCAACGTATGAGTTCTGTGTCGGCTTACCTGGCTTGATAAACTCCAGGACAACACCGTTGGCCTCTGCCCATTCTGCCATCTTTGCCGACGTAAGCTCCGGTCCGTTATCCATCCTGAGCTTTTTAGGATAGCCCCGCCACATTGCCACTCTGTCGAGCACTCGAATGATTCGCCTGGCCGGTAGATTCAGGTCGACCTCTATCGCCAGGGCTTCGCGGTTGAAATCATCAACCATGTTGAATGTCCTGAACTTCCTGCCGCACCAAAGCGCATCGCTCATAAAATCTATCGACCAGCACTGGTTGACGCTCTCAGGAACCTTTAGAGGCTCGGGAGAACGGCTAGGGAGCCTCTTCTTGCCTTTGCGGCGCATATTAAGACCCAGGGCGCAGTAAACCCTGTAGACCCGCTTGTGATTCCATTTGTGGCCCTGCCGACGAAGTATCGGAAACATCTTGCCGAAGCCATACCTTGGGTATCGTTCCACCAAGTCCTGAAGCGCCGCGATTACAGGCTCATCTCTCGTAGTATCAGGCTTGTAGTGGTAGAGCGAACGGCTTATCCCAACTGCCTTACAAGCTGCCCTGAGACTCGTTTTGTGGGCTTGCCTGGCGTAGTCCACCAAGTGGCGCTTCTCCGTCGGCCTTAGAGCTTTTTTTCTACGATGTCCTTCAGGATCGTGTGTTCAAGGCTTAGGTTGGCGTACATCTGCTTTAGCCGCCGGTTCTCCTCCTCAAGCTCTTTTAGCCGTTTGATGTCTGAGGCTTCCATTCCACCATACTTGGCCTTCCAGTTGTAGTAGGTCGCGTCGCTCATGCCATACTCACGGCAGACATCCTTGACAGTGCGACCGCCCTCGACCTCTTTTAAAATCCTGACGATCTGCGACTCGGTGAAGCGGGATTTTCTCATCTGCAAAGCTCTCCTTTCTGCTGCCAATTATGCAGGAAAGCTCCAATTTCAGGCGGGACTATTTTAAGGGAGGGTTACACCCCCGCAGGAATAGAATTATGGCTATCAGGGGCTGCCTCGGAGGTTTGCTAGTCGTCTGGATCATGTGCTGCTTTCCCCTTGAAATACCCTCAAGCCATCTGATGTCATTTGAAATTAAATGGGGTTATTTGGAATGTGTGTTTTTAGGTTTGCCTGATAAGTATTTGTAACAACAGGGGAAACGCTACATGCATGCTCAGTCATAAAATCTGAACTTCTCAT
>PKTU01000054.1 GCA_002869005.1 Deltaproteobacteria bacterium | reverse complement strand
GTAGGAGTTGTCATCCACTTCGAGCTGGCTTAGGCGTTCAACAAGGGGGATTTCGATTTTAAGCTCCACCCCCTCTTTAATCTTTACCGGGTTCAGGGGGTAAAAGTTGAAAAGGTCGCCGGTATCCATCGGACCGTAAGCGCCTCCACGCGCACGTTTCCTGGCTACGAGAAAATACTCGCCGGGTGGCACTCTGACGGAGAAGGACCCCTCACCAACAGGTTGAAGCATATAGGCAGGGCCGCGAAAACCGCCATCGGCCGAATTGTATGCGTAGAGGTAGGCTCTTTTGACTGGCTCACCCTTGAACGTCAATTTGCCCGAGAGCTTGGCCCTGGGCGAGGAAAGTTCGACCGCCTTTTTTGCCTCAACAAGATATAAGCCCACCGCGGTCCATCGGTCTTGCGCCACTGTGACTGGAGAGCCTGAGTATAGGCAGTAGAGGTCTCCCCCCTCTACCTTTGCTCCATTATTTCCCGCCCCCTTCTTTAGAGCTTCCACTACATAGCGGCCCGGCGGAAGTTCAAGCGAGTAACTACCGTCGGTAGCGGTGACTGTCTCAGCAATTGGCGCTTCCCCCGTAAGAGGGCCGAAGGTTACTGGGGTGTATCCATAGGCGCGTATTGAGATCTCCTCCACAAGGACTCCACCCAAGGAGGCGCGGCCCTTTATTCCTTCCCCCGCGAAAGCGGGCATGGTTAGGGAAAGAGCAACCACAAGAGAGAAAAGAACTCTCAGCGCCATCACCACACCTCCTCCACCAATATCTTAACCCCTTCAAGGAGGTCACCCTCCTTTATCTTTAAACCTCCGCCGTCCTCGCCCCTTTCCTGTCCGACTTTTTCGCCTGGGGCGGCGGGTCCCCCAATTCTTGACCTCGCGCCAAGGAAGAACGAACCTCCTCGGGGCAAAATTAGGGTGAAGTTCCCATCAACGCCGGTGGGCGGACTGACGGCTATTGGCTTGCCCGCCATCCTGCCATCCTCGAAAGCAAGTATTCTGACACCAGCCTCGGGCTGACCACTGTCACTCACTATGACCCCCTTGATGGCGGTATCTCCATCGCCGAGGGTTGAGGTAACCGAGCCCCATAGTTTTACATCAATATCTTTGAGGCTGAGCTCGCCAAGGTCGGTATAGCTCCCCTCTTTGACGGTAAAGATGCGCGAGTTGACTCGATCGTCGCGTGTCGGCGGCCCGAAGTCTTCGCCGGACTTTCTTGAGCGTAGCGCCAGCGTGTACTCGCCTGGGAGGAGGTTAACCTTGAAGATTCCGTCCTCCGGGTCGGTCGCCGTTATAAAGTCCGGGCCAATCGGCCGTTTGTGCGCGCCGCGGTAAATATAGAGGGTTAAACGTTCCTTGCCTTCGCCCTCGGCAGTGACACTTCCCTCTACACCGCTTCCCTCCGGCGCGGTGGAGGCGGAAAAGCCGCTTGGGTCGTGAAGCTCTATCTCAACGGTGGCCTGACCTCCCGCGGCTGGCGAAACAGGGTTCGGCACAGCCTCCCCCACGAGCCTGTACTCGCGCCCTTCGGAGACCATCGTAGCCTTTGCCCAGATGTAATAGAGCCCTGCCGGTGCGGTGATGGTGAAGGAGCCGTCCTCCCCGCTGGGGCCCTCGGCGATTGGCGGTGTCGAACGGTCCTGCTCTGCTTTTGAGTAGAGCTGAACCAGCGCCATCGGAACTCCTGCGCCTCGCCAGAGAACTCTTCCTTCGAGAGTTGCGGGTTTATCAGACTCCTCGCTTTGGGTGCAGGCCGGGAGCGCAGAGAGGGCGGTTAATATCGCCAACGTAATAAAGAGAAGCGTTATGGATGATGACTTTTTCATGGCTCTATCTTACCACCCCCCGGCGCTTTTCCAGAGTGAAGGAGAGAAAAAGGGCCAGGAGATATAGCGCCGCGCCTGTTGTGATTGTAGCCGCATACCCGAAGTTCATTGCCAGGAGAACCGCGCCGAGAGATGCCAGGACCGAGGCAGTGCCGTTGACCGCCCAAGCCCAGGGGAGGAGGTTGCCTGCGTCCTCTCTGAGCAGCGCCATCCCGGTTGGGAATGGGATTCCAAGAGAGAAGGCGAGCGGAAGGGTTATCAGCGCCGCCACGGCGAAACGGACCGGAGCGGATAATAGCATGGCCCTCTGCGCTATCGCGGGTGTCAGATACGCTTGCGCTACGCCCAGAATTACCGCGGTGGACAGCCACCACGCCAAAGCCTTGCGTGAGGGCGCAAGCCTCGCCGAGAGGAGCGCGCCGACGCCGGAGCCCAATAAAAAGGCGAAGAGGGTTGCGCTAACGGCATAGACAGGGTGGCCGAGGAGAAGCAGGAGGCGCTTCATCGTGCCGATCTCAAGCGCCATGTAACCAAGGGCTATTACCCCGAAATATGCAAGAGGCCCTATGCTGGCGCTGCCGCGTGGAATTCCCTTGACGATCGCGGCTGGGATGATCAGCGCAGCTACCGCCAGGAGCGCGAGCAGAATAAAAGCTGTGCGTAGAATCTCCGCGCCCCTGTCGTCAAATCCCGCCCTGCCCGGAAGGTGGCCTTTCAGGAAATCGCCAGGTCGAACGGTGTAGTAGAAGAAGGGCCTGTCATCGGTGGGTGGAGAGACGTCAAATGCAAGGGAGGAGAGAACTCCTTCCATCCCCGGTTCATCCACCAGGCGTGTGAGGGAATTTACCCCGGCTTCGTCGGGCGGCGGGTATAGGAACGAAAAGTTGTAATTGTAGGCCAGGGTGGACAGCTTCTCGTCATCCTCGGCTGAAAAGGGGCGCTTTGAGATCATAACGTTGGAGAGGCCCCTGTCGCTTATCACGCGGATGTGCGCTCCCGGGTCTTTGATTCCCACCCTGTCCAGAAGTTCACGAGCCAGCGCGGTCAACCTAAGGGCGCGCTGCTCGTATGCGAAGCGCGTGATAGATATTATCCCCCGGTCCGTGAGCTTGGCCCAGTAGTCCTCGAACCCTTCGGCTGTATGCAGAAGGTCCTCTGAAAGGGTGAAGGCGCCGGCCGCGGGGGGCATCCTCCCGAATACCGCCGAGGCGCTAATTACATCATATTTTTCGCCTGTGAGGAGAGCGAAGCGGCGTCCATCGTTGATGGTCAGAGAGACTCTCGGATCGCTGTAAGGTTTCTCAGTGAAAGGGGCGAAGCGCTCTTCGACCATCTCCACCACCTGTGGATTTATCTCCACAGCGCGCACTTTGGTGTCCGGAAAGGAGAGTGCTATCCAGATGTCCTTGCCGCCGCCCGGGCCGAAGAGGAGAGCTTTTGCGGCTGGCCTTAGATGGTAGGGGAGCGCGACCAAGTTGGCGTGGAAATATTCCGGATTTTCCTTTGCCGCTCGCCCTTCGTATAAATTTGTGTAGCCGGAGTCGTCTACTACCAGCCCTATCTGCCTTGGAAGCTCGCCGCGATAGGTGTTCGAGAGGCCGTAGGGTTTAAGGGTGTCGCCAGGGGGGAGTGGGAAGGCGGCTACGCGGCTCATTGCGTTCCACTCCACTGCCAAGATACCCGGCTCATAGCGCCCTCTCGCGAAGGGTATCTCCGCAACCCCTGTAAATTGGGCTATCGCCCCCGAGAGGAGGGAGATAAGGAGAAGTACCCCGGAGAGACGCCTCCCCACTTTTCCCCTGCTGAAGAGGATCGCGGAAAGTGAGGAGAGCGCCGCGCAGAGCCCTATTGCGGCTGGAGCGGAGATAAGATTTAAAATCAGCGGGAAGGCTAAACATCCCAGCGCCGAGCCCAGGAAGGTCGCCCCGTAAGCTCCATGTATGGCAGGAGCCCGCTCCCGAAGCGCCCCGGCGGTCGCTACACCGGCAAAGAAGAAGGGCCATCCAGTGCCGATAGCCAGAAGGGCGAGGCGAGAGGCAAGGGGCCAGCCCAGTTCGGTGGTCTCCGGCCGCGCGAAGGGCTTGTAGAAAGGCTGGTGGAATGGAGCCAAAGTCGCTTTGGCGAGGGCGGGGTAAGCGTGAACCCCCATCAGAAATATGAGAACGAGGAGCGAACCCGCTGCAAAAACAACAGTCATCACTCCGCGTTTTTTAGCATCTCCCAGTGAACTTTTAAGGCCGACCGCGAGGCCGCCGGCCCCTAGCCCGAGCATCGCAAGGCCAATGGCTAGGCTGGCGAAGTGGTACCACATGAGCACGGAGAATATCCGCATCAAAAGGAGCTCATAGAGGAGCACGCCGCAACTTAGGATTGCGAGTGCCTTTATCTCTCTGCCGTGGTTTATCGTGGTCAAGTTTTTATCCGCCGCTCTCATCTTTTTTAATTCGAAAATGCAAGTAATTTGAATCATATATGATTATTGCAAATACCCTGCCGCGGTTTCACTAAATTTCATCATCTTAAGAATAAAAAGAGGCCGCCCATCCAGGCGGCCTCCTCTTGCTTTGCGAAGCTGATACAAGCTTCTACTCGATCTTCTCCCATCTGCGACCCTTCATGCCGTAGAGGTCCATGAAGTCCTCCAAGATGGTATATAGGCAGGGTATGAGCAGGAGCGTTATGGACGTTGCGGTCACGATACCAAAGCCGAGGCTCACCGCCATCGGTATGAGGAACTTTGCCTGCACTGATTTTTCAAGCAGCATCGGGAGCAACCCGAAGAATGTGGTCAGGGTCGTCAAGAGGATTGGCCTGAAACGCTTAATGCCTGATTCCATAACAGCCGTGTGAAGAGGCGTCCCCTTCTCCCTTGCCCTGTTTATGTAATCTATGAGTATAAGGGAGTCATTTACGACTACGCCCGAGAGGGCAACTATGCCGAACATCGATAGGATGGTTAAATCCATTCCCATGAATATGTGCCCCCACACGGCGCCAACAATTCCGAAGGGGATGGCGGTCATGACGATAAGCGGCTGGGTGTACGTTTTAAATGGGATAGCCAGAAGCAGGTATATGCCAAATAGGGCGATAATGAACCCCCGCTTAAGGCTATCCATCGACTCAGCGCGCCTCTTGTCGTGCCCCTCGAAAGCGTAAGAGAGGCCTGGGTAGTCGTCTGCCAGACGGGGCAGGAAGCCCGCTTTGAGATCGCCCACGACCTCTGCGGCGTTGGCGTTCTTTTCATCGATATCCGCTGTTACGCTAATAACCCGTTTTCTCTCCTGCCTGTTTATATTTGCATATCCCCGGCCTAGAGTCACCTCGGCAACGGTGGAGAAGGGCACTTCAGCGCCGGAGGCGGTGCGGATACGCATCTTTTCAACATCGCCAAGCGAGCGCCTTTCATCTTTGGGGTATCTTACAACAACGTCGATGTCATCCTTGCCGCGCTGAATGGTCAACGCATCCTCACCGTAATATCCCTGCCTCACCTGGTGCGCCAGGTCTGAGAGGGTGATGCCGAGGTTGGCGGCGGACTCCTTCAACTTCATTTTGAGCTCCATCTTTCCTTCGCGGAAAGAGTCCTCAATATCGAATACGCCAGGATATTTCTCCAACTCATCCTTTAGCTTTTCGGCACCCTCAAGAAGGGTGCCCATATCGTTGCCCCTCAGCTGGATATCGATGGGGTTGCCCGAGGAGAAGAGGCTTCCTGCGAAGGTTAGACTCTCCGCATCCGGTATATCGCCAACCAGTTCGCGCCATCTTTTGGAGATCATCTCGCTGGTTATGCTTCTCTCCTCCGAGGGGGTCAGCTGAATTATCGTTTGGGCCAGGTGGTCCCCGCTTGTGGCGCCGCCGAAGGGGCCTCTGCTTGCAGTCTGGCCTCCCGATAGGCTGAATACGTGCGATACAACTGATTTTCCATCCTCCAACATCTCGCCACGGAGCTTCTGGGCGCTATCCTCCAGAATCTTCGAGTAGCGCCCCGTCTCCTCTATGGAGGTTCCAAGGGGCATCTGGAGGGTTGCCGTAACGACATCGGATTCGACCTTGGGGAAGAAGACAAAGCGGACCTTGCCCGCCCCGACGATAGCCAGAGTTACAACCATGAAGCCGATGAATACTGCAACCGTCAGGTATCTCCAGTTGACCGCAAAGCGAAGGGTGCTTCCGTATGGAACCCTTATGAACCAGTCCAGCGAGCGGCCGAAGAGGCGACGGAACCGTTCCAGAAAGTTAACCCGCTTCTCACCGTTGTGTTTGTGGTGCTTCATCTTACCTCCCGCAAGATGCGCGGGCAGAATAAGCAGGGATTCAACTAGTGAGATTATGAAAACTGAAATTACGACGATGGGTATATTGCGCATAAACTTGCCCATCGTCCCCTCGACGTATAACAGGGGCATGAAGGCCACGACGGTCGTCAACACTGCGAAAACCACCGGCACTGCCATCTCTATTGCGCCATCTACTGCGGCACGGTATGGAGATTTCCCCTCCTCCCAGTGTGCATAAATGTTTTCGCCTACTACGATGGCGTCGTCCACGACTATGCCAAGCGCGACGATAAAGGCGAAGAGCGAGACCATGTTGAGCGAGGCGTCGAAGTTGGGCATCAGCCAGAGACCTCCGAGAAAGGAGATCGGTATGCCCATCGTCACCCAGAACGCAAGGCGCGGGCTCAAGAAGAGCAAAAGGGAGGCGAATACCAGTATAAGGCCGCTTGCGCCATTTCTAAGGAGCAGGTCGCGCCTTGATTTTAGGATATCCGTAGAATCATTCCATAGTCCCATATTTACACCCGCCGGGAGATAAGCCGAGGCGGATGTTATATAGTTTTTAACTTTATCGGCGACGTCTATGGCATCTTGTTCGCCTACCCTGAAGACTTGCACCAGCGTGGCCGGTTTCCCATCGTAACGGGTTATGAGGGTTGTATCCTCGTCGAAGCCGTCGATTACGGTTGCCACATCTCCAAGCTTAACCGTCGTTCCATCAAGACGTGTAATGAGCTCGATATCCTCGAACTCCGGGCCTCTGTAGCGCTGGCCTTTTGTCCTTATCAGGATTTCGCCGCCCTTTGTCTTAAGCGAACCTCCGGGCAGGTCGAGGGAGGATTTTCTTACAGAGGAGACGACCTGGTCAAAGGTGAGGCCAAAACGCCTAAGCGTTTCCTCGCTGACCTCGATTCCAATTTCATAATCCCGCACACCGGATACGTCGGCCTGAGTAATGCCGGGCATTTCGGTTAGCTCGTCACGGGCATTCTCGGCGAGAACCTTCAAGGTGCTTTCGGGGACATCGCCGTATATGACGAGGTTGATGACCTGCCTTCTGTTGTTGGGCTGGACTACCCTTGGGTCCTCAGCATTTTCCGGAAATGTGTCGATTAGGTCGACTTCGGTTTGTATATCGTCGGCCGCCTTTTGAACGTCAGTGCCGGTTTCCAGCTCAACTATCACCGAGCCCACACCCTCTGAGGCGCGGGAGGTCATAGTCTTTATGCCGTCTACGGAGACTATGGCCTCCTCTATCCTGGTGCAGATAGCCTCCTCCACCTCGTCGGGGGTAGCTCCCGGATAGGGGACCGTAATTGTGACCATGTCAAGGTCAACCTCCGGGAAGACCTCCTGCTTTATGTTCATTAGGCTTATCCCGCCCATAACCAGGAGCATAATCATGAGGAGGTTGGAGGCTACATGGTTTTTGGCGAACCAGGCTATGATGCCGTTTGATAGGTTGCCTTTCATTATCGTCCAGCCCCCTCTTCTGCATCATAGCGCACCTTCATGCCGTCGGTTGCCGCGGCCAGACGGGTAGTAACTACTTTGTCGCCCTCTTTCAGGCCCTCTGTTATCCATGCATTTTCAGGGGTTAGACGAGTGATGTTTACCTCCCTGAAGGTTAAGGAGGAGTCTTCAATGACCCAGAGGGTGTTCTCTTCGTGGAGAACGCTTCTCGGCACCTCATAGATATCCGCCATGCTCTTCCCCAGGATTTCACCCTTCACGAACGAGCCCACTACCAGTGGAGATTTGCCAGCTTCATAGGGCTTTTTTACCTCGGCGACAAGGTTAACGGTTCGATCCTTTTCGTCGATCATGCCTTCGGTCCTGACTATACGGCCGCTCCACTTTATCGTGTCGTTGGAGGTGGATGTGAGGAGCACCGGGGGGCCGTCTGCCGCAGCATGGGTGGCTCCGAAGCGCCCCAGCCATTTCATCTCTGAGTCCAGCACCGGCAAGACGACCTCCGCCGCCTCGGTCGAATAAAGGGTGGCGAGGGTCTTGCCGACGGTTACGTATTGACCCAGCGAGAGAGATTCAGATAACACCCTTGCGTTAAAGGGTGCTACGACCCACGTTCGAGATAGGTTGAGTTCGGCCTCTGCGAGCTTTGCCTCGGCTGAGGCAAGGTTGGCTTTCGCAAGATTAAGCTGCGGGCCGTGAAACACCAGCGAATCTTCGGATGGACGCTCCATCTTCATCTTCGACCTTGAAGCCATGATCTCCCACTCTTTTATGGCAAGAGCACGCTCCTCCTCGGCTTTGGATAATTCGTAGGTTGTCTTGGCTACCTCGGCGCGCGCTTTTTCAACGGCGAGTTCGTAATCTCGCGCGTCCACGCGCAAAAGCAGTTCGCCCTCTTCGATGAAACCGCCGCTCACGAGGTTTTTGGAGAGCTCCGTTACTCGTCCCGGCACCTGCATTGTGACCTCAAGTGTCTCAGTGGGAGTTACAGTACCGAAAGCTTCAATGGTCACCTTTAGATCTTTGGGGGCCACAGCCATGTATCTGACCAGCGGCCCCTTGAAGACCCGCTCGACTTTGGGTGGAGCTTTCTTGGAGGCGATTATCTTCTGCGCGCCGTATACCGCAAGGCCTAAAGCGATTACTGGTAAGAGTATTTGAAGAAAGATCTTAAAAAATTTATTCATTGTCATTATCCGGCGCTTCCTCTGCGCGTTTTACCTCGTGCCCGAAGTCGCCGCCGAGGGCCAGATGGAGTGAGGCGCGGTTAACCATAATCGTTTTCTTTGCATCAATTTTGGATGATTCCACAGAGTAGAGCGCCCGCCTAGCGTTCAAGGAGGGGATGATGTTGGCAAGGCCCCGGGAGTATCGGTCTTGGGTGATCTCAAGGGAGAGTTTTGCAAGCTCCGCAGATTCGGTCAGCGCCTCAAGGCGGTTGAACTGTTCAGCCTCGGTGACCAAAGCATCCTCCACCTCTTTCATGGCCGTAAGTATCACCTTGCCGTAAGCGATTACCGTCTCCTCTTTTAACACCTGCGCTTTGCTTACCGCTTTTTCCAGCTTGTCGCCGTTGAAAATGGGGTATAGGAGGTTGCCAAGAATATTCCAGAAGCGGCGCTCCCAATCCAGCAGATCGCCCAACTCCTCTCCGTTCACACCGGCAGAGGCCGATATGGTGAAGGATGGCATGAGGTCCCCCTCGGATGCGGAAACCCGTGATGCCGCAGCTTTGACGGCATTTAAGGCTGCGCGCACATCCGCCCTGTCGGCAAGAAGCGCGGAGGGTAAGCCGGCTGGCGTTGGCGCGGGGAGAGCAAGCTCTATGCTGTTTTTAATGGAGGTGGTCGGGTATCTCCCCAGGAGGGTGTTGATAGTGTGGCGGGCTATGCGCTCCTCCGCTCTATATATGTGCAGCCTGGCGCGGGTTTCCGTGAGGGTCTGCTCCTCCATGTAGACATCGGAGGAGGGTACTAGCCCAGCCTCGAAGCGTGCTCTTACCACCTCAAGGCGCTCCTTATCGTTTGAAATAATCTCCTCCGCGAGTGACACCTGCTCAGCCGCGCTACGCATCGAAACATAGCTTTTGACAATAGAGGCGACTATGGAGCGGTACGCCCGAATATTCTCTTCACGAAGCCTTTCGAGGTCATAGAGTGTCGCCAGCTCTCTTGAAGCGATGCTATCCCAGAGGTCTGGCTGCCAGGAGAAATTTAGGGAGCCGGAGAAGGAGTTGACTATCTTGTCCAGGGTGTTGTTTCTCGCCCTGCCCGCAGAAGCTGCTGCGCTCACGGAGGGCAACAGGTCTGCGTGGGCCAGCTCAAGGGATATGCGGGCCTCTCTGATACGAGCAGCGGCCAGCTTTAAATCAAGGTTGGCGTCAACCGCTTCTTCAACCAATGAGTCCAGAACGGGGTCATTCCATCTTTTCCACCACCCCTCGCTGAGGACATCGTCAATTGCGCTTTGTGAGGAGAACTGCTCCGGCAGAGTTAGATTTTCAGGCAAAGCGGGAGAAAGTTCGTCGACTTTTGCTCCCGTGGATGCGCAGCCGGCCAAAAACAGCGCCAGGAACAGAGTGGCAATGGCGATCACTCTTCGCATGCTACCGCCTCCATTCCAGCTAAGGAGAACTCAACGATATGTTGGCTTATCCTGCTCGTAAAATCGGTGTCGTACTCCCTGCCGAAGAGTGATTCCAAGACCTTGCGCGCTCTTATGAAGTGAATTATCTGTGCTATTAGCGAGGCTATGCACATCGAAGCTCTCTCAGGAGATATTGAGGGGTACTCCCTTCGTATGTGCTTGAAGAGGAGATCGTGGTTGGGCCGTATCATCTCCTCGACAATTATCTCAAAACCAGGTCCGGGGCTGGACATCTCCCGGAAAACCAACGGAAGGTCCACGGCGCAGATATCATCACTGTCGCTTAGCTCGAAATGGCCCTCTATGAAGGCCTCAATCAGTTTTTTTAGCGGTAATGATTCATCAGAGCAGAGGGGGTCAATTAGACTTTTGCGGCTCTCTTTGCGGTCGCGAATAACCTTCCGGATCACCTCTTTGTAGAGATTCTCTTTAGACCCGAAGTGGTAATTTATTGCGGCTACATTGGCATCGGCCGCTTCCGCAATCTCTCGCGTGGAGGTCTCTGAATAGTGTTTTTTGGAGAAAAGAGCGGTCCCTGCCGCCAGGAGCCTCTCCTGAGTCGTCTTCTCATCGCTCATTTTTTCCTCGGAGGAGGGGGGTCAAACAAAAGATTTAATCAAAAGATTAAAGCAATTGATTTAAAAGGTCAACCGGAAAGGAACAATAAATGGTTTGGCCGGGCCCCCGTGGAGTATTAATGGACAGCTGTGATATAATTTCTTTAGGTAAGGGTATTGTCACCGAGCGTTTGGATGGAGTAGAGACGTGAGACGAGTTCTGGTCTTGATGTTGTTGCTTACGGTAGCCTTTATTGGTTGCTCCGAAAAGGCTAATGAAAACTCGGCGAAGGAAGAAAACTTGCCGCCACCGGAGGTGATGGCGTTAGTCTATCCCAAAGCGCAAAATGTAACCGCAAATGAGCTCTCCTATACAGGCCGGTGGCAGATTGTTTATGAGGTGGACGCCCCATACCCCCCCATGAAGCTCCTTGAGTTTTTGAGGAGTCATATGCGCGACAGAGGGTACTTTCCCGATAAGATGGGGGAGAAAGGCTACTGGAGTTGGGTGGAGCACCTTGATACCTCAAAGGAGGAGGAGACTTACGTCAGGCAATATATGGCGCCCTGGTCAACTCTTTCGGGCGATGAGGTGGCCCTTGTTTCGTTACAGTACACCCGTCTCGGAACGGCTGAGTTTGGTGATACCTTGAGATGTTACGTCATCTTTAGATGATGGCTCTCCACCTTTAGGAGAAGCGCACCATCCTGTAGTTCTTCTTGCCCTTTCTCAGGACCATTATGGTCTCAGTGGCAAGATCCTCTTCCTTTACCAGCCTCTCAATATCTACCTGACGCTCGTTGTTTATGTATATACCGCCTCCTGTGATATCCCGCCGGGCTTCTCCTTTAGATTTGCAGGTCCCAGCTTCGTGCAGGAGGTCGATGAGGCCAATTCCATCTGCCAGGCGCGCTCTCTCCATCTCGATTGAGGGTACATCGGCGAAAATCTCGCTAAGGTCAGCGTCGCTCATCCCCGAGATCTCTCCTCCAAAGAGGACTTTGCTTGCGCGAAGCGCCTTTTCGAGGCCCTCCTCCCCATGTACCAACGTCGTAGATTCCATCGCGAGGCGGCGTTGGGCTTCGCGCCGTCCGGGGGCCTCTTCATGGGCGCGCATAATCTCCCCGATCTCCTCGATTGGCAGGAAGGTGAAGAACTTAAGGTAGCGCTCTACGTCGCGGTCATCGGTATTTATCCAGTACTGGTAATATTTGTAGGGGCTTGTGCGTTTGGGGTCTAGCCAGATCGCGTTGCCCGCCGACTTACCGAACTTTTCTCCCTTCGCGGTGGTTATGAGGGGGGAGGTGAGGCCGTAGGCCGATTTGCCGCGCGCCTTTCTGATAAGTTCGATGCCAGCAGTTATGTTACCCCACTGATCGCTCCCGCCGCCCTGTATGGTGCAGCCGTGGTGGTCGAAAAGGTGAAGAAAATCGTATGCCTGCATCGTCTGGTAGCTGAACTCCGTGTATGATAGCCCGGCGTCGGAGGCGAGGCGGGCCTTTACCGATTCTTTGCCCAGCATGATGTTGAGGTTGAAGTATTTGCCCACGTCTCTCAACCAATCGATGAAGGACATGGGGCCTATCCAATCGTGGTTGTCCAGCAGCAGCGCCGGATTTTCCCCTTCAAAGTCCAAAAAGTGGGAGAGCTGTTTTCTGATGCCTGCGACATTCGCCGTGACTTGCTCGGCGGTCAGCAGATTTCTCTCCTCGCTCTTCCCGCTCGGATCCCCCACCATTCCGGTGGCGCCACCCACAAGCGCTATGGGGGTATGGCCCGCCCTTTGGTAGTGGGCGAGTACCATTATCGGAACCATCGAGCCCAGATGCAGTGAGTCAGCGGTTGGATCGAATCCTATATAAACGGTGCACTTTTCCTTGATTAAAATCTCGCGAAGCTCCTCATCGGTGCACTGTGAGATAAGGCCTCTCTCTTCAAGGATGTCGTACAGGGATTTCATCATATGCTCCGGTTTGTTGTGGCGGTCAAGGCAAGGTATTATGCCTCTTTGGCCCCATATTTCCAAATTTTTTGAGGGTCATAATCTGCAAGGCGCAGTAATCTTTTTGCAAAGTGCTCATTTGCAAGCGATACTTCATGAGTATAGAGAATGCCAAGGAGGATTTACGTGAGCGAGCGCTTCCTTGAGGGTAACCTGAGATATGTGGAGGAGATTTTCTCTCCCGCCGCGGACTTTTTCACTGAGTTGGAGAAGGGGCAAGCGCCGCGCGCTCTTTGGATTGGGTGCTCGGATTCGCGTGTGGTACCGAATATCATCACTTCGGCGCCTCCCGGGGAGCTCTTCGTCCACAGGAATATCGCCAATATAATATGTCCGGATGATCCAAGCCTCGCAGCGGTTGTCTCCTATGCCTTAAACGTGCTTGAGGTCAGAGATCTGGTGCTTTGCGGGCACTACGGATGTGGAGGGCTGACAGCGTTGGATAGCGGCCTCAACAAGAGCGAAGCGGTCAGGTCATGGCTTGAAAAAGCCGCTCCCGCCAAGGAGATAAGCGACCGGATGCGCGGAGAAGTTGATGAAGAGAGCAGGCTGAAGGCGCTTGTGGAGGAGAATGTCAGGCTACAGCTTAAAAACCTCCTGTTGATTGAGGAGGTCAGTAGGGGTGTCGAGGCTAAAACGCTCTCTTGCCATGGCTGGGTCTATGACATGGCTACAGGGCTGATCAAGGTGGTAGCTACGATAGCCTAACGGCAGTGAGCTTTTTTGGAACAAGGCATTCGGTAGCGCACAATCCCCTAGCTTCTGAGGAATTATAGAGTCACGGCACTGGAGGCCATTTGGATATCAACGCACTAAATCCACTCTTTACAATTGCCCTTATTTTTGCCGCCGGTTACGCGGGGGGGCTGCTCGCCAAACGTCTCCACATGCCTTCGGTGACGGGTAATATCATAGTGGGCGTAGCGCTTGGACCATCAATTTTTGGCTTTTTCTCCGAAGGTACGGCAAGGCTTCTTGAGCCGGCGACTATGTTCGCCATGGGGCTTATAACGGCGGTAATAGGCGGGCATCTCAGCTGGCGAAGGCTTCACAACTCCGTCAGGAGAATTCTCTCCGTGACCCTTATGGAGGTCATCCTTACAGGCACCCTTGTTGTCTTCTCAATATATTTTCTGACGGAAGATATGGCGATGTCGCTTTTGCTTGGCGCTATCGCGACCGCCACGGCCCCTGCCACGGTTTTGGCGGTGTTCAGGGAGGAGCGGGCCAAAGGGTTAATGGTCAAGACAACCCTGGCCTCCGTGGCGCTCGATAACGTGCTCTGCCTGCTCCTCTTTTCAGTCACAATGGTTACTGCGGCGCAGTATGTGGGGCCGGCCGTTGGGTCGTTGGGGGCTAAGCTTGCGTTGGCGGGAAGAGATTTGCTCTTCTCCGCGTTAATAGGCGCGGTCGCGGGTAAGCTGATCCTCACCGCTGTTAGAAGAAGGGATATAACACCCTTCACGGGCCTGCTCTTTGGCGTACTTATGACCACGGGCGGAGCCCAGTCGCTGGGGCTGAATCCACTCCTGACAAACCTGTCAATGGGGGTTGTCCTCGGAAACGCAGGCCGTGAGGGAGAGGAGCTGGTCAGCGCGCTTGAGGATTTTCAGCCGATGGTTCTAACCTCCTTTTTCACCCTTGCCGGGGTTGACCTGCACCTTTCCTCCTTGCCCGCGATGGGCTTGGCCGGTGGGGCTTATCTGGTAACGCGCGGGGTGGGAAAGGTTCTTGGGGCCACGGTAGGCGCTTATATAGGGGGGGCGCCGCCCAGGGTTTCAAAAGCGATCGGCCCTACGCTGTTACCTCAAGCCGGGTTGGCTATCGGCCTTTTGGTAGTGCTCCAGGGTGACGGGCGCTTTCCCTCCGAATTGGTCGGCGCAATTACCAATGTAGTATTGGCGACGGTGGTATTGAATGAGATATTCGGCCCGCCTCTGGTGAGAAGGAGCGTGAGGGCGGCCGAGGAGGCCGGTAAGGACAGGCGCCGCCTGGTGGAATTTCTCCAAGAGGAGCACATACTCTACCCGCTGAAGGCAGAGGACAAATGGGACGCCATCCGCAAGATGGGCGAGTTCATGATCAAGACCCACGGCGTAAGCGATGTGACACTTGATGCTTTGGTGGAATCGGTGGAGGCGCGTGAGCGGAGTTTCTCCACCGCTATCGGCTCAGGTGTAGCGCTGCCCCATGCGCATATTGAATCAGGGCCGGAGATACTTGGCGCGATGGGGCTCTGCCCAAAGGGGATCGATTTCGATGCCCCGGACGGAGAACCCGTGAGGGTGGTCATACTTATCGCGACACCTGAGGGGTATGAGGAGCGTCACCTTGAGATTATGTCTGCCGTAGCCGGGCTTATGAGCGACCCGGAAGTGAGGGCGCACTTGCTTACAGCTAGGAGCTCGGCTGAGATCTACGAGATTTTGGAGAGCGGGGCAAGGCAGGATTACAACTACTTCCTTGACGACTAGCTATTTGCAGTCATCTTTCAGGCAGCGTTTTAGCTCAAGTCTTTCGCGCTGATTCAACGACCTCCACCTTTTGAGCATCTTTATGGTGCGGCTCCTGTTCTCCTGGTTCATTTTATGGAGACGGTCCAGCATCTCCGAGAGCCGTGTCTGCCGTTTTTCAGAGAGGGTGCGCCACTTTTTAAAGTTACGCATCAGCCAGGTTCGCTCCTCCCCGTCCATGTGCTTCCAGCGGTCGGCGTTTCTCTTGAGAAATTCCCGCTGCTCCCGGCTCATATCCATCCACCGCTTATATCGGCGCTCAAGAAGCTTTTTGCTTTTACCGTCGAGCTTTTGCCACTTTTTAAAGCTCTCAAGCGCTTTTTCCCGCTCCTCCGGAGTCAAAGATTCCCAACGTTTCACCGCTTCACCCTTGGGTGCGGCGAAGGAGGCCGCAGGGATCATGGCTACGGCCGCGCAAACCATGAGCGTGGCCAACGCCTCTCTCCTCGTCATTTTCTCAAGGGGTTGCGGGAACTTCATTCATGGCTCCATCGGGGATTTTGGATTCCTCTCCATCACAGTCCGTACCAAAAAGTTCCGCGTCGGAAAGCTCAAGGAAAAAATCCAGGTTTGTCACCAGCTCTTGCAGCTCCGATTCTGAGAGGTTGCAGGGACGCTTGTCAGCCATCACTAAGCTCCTCCAGCGCGTCAAGCATCTCTAAAAGCTCCATGTTTTCAATTACATCCATATTTTCGAGGAGCTCCATATCTATGCCCACAGGCACTGTAGGTTTTGGAGACTGGACGTTTGTATTCAACCGGATGACGAAGAGCACCGCAACCATACCCGTCGCCGCAACCAGCGCCTTGCCCCACACCTGCCACCTTTGCGCAAAGGAGGGCTTTCTGGTGGTGCGCGAGAGGATACCGTCCCTCAGCCCACGCTTTAACCCTGGGCCGACGGAAATCGCCGCGTTGCGGGCCTCATCGGCCAACTGCTCCTCGGCCTTAAAGAAAGCGCGGCACTGTTCGCAGTCGGCTAGGTGCTCGACAATTTCAACGCTGGACTCTCCAGTCCATGCGGCCAAGAGGAGCTTCTCCTCCCACTTTAAATCGCAACATTTTTCCTTCATTTTGTCTCGTCCTTCCAGAGGGCCATCTCCTTCCTGAGACCTCTCACCGCTCTGAAATAGTGGGCTTTCGCGGCTCCCTCGCTAATTCCCAGGGTATCCGCTGCCTGTTTAAGTGTCATACCCGAAGCCAGATGAAGCGCCGCGACTTGTCCCTGGCGTTCCGGTAGCGCCTCAAGTGCGCGCTCAAATGCCTCTCTTATTGCCATAGCTTCAGTCTCTTCCGCGGGACCCTGTGATGAATCAGCCGGGTCCATAGGGGGTGGTTCATCACCCTCTCCCGCAAAACCGAAGGGCATGAAGCTCACTATTCTTCTGACCTTTTTGCGTCTTAGCTTGTCCTTCAGGAGATTCACCATAAGGCGATAGAACCAGGTGCGCCTTGAAGAGTCTCCCCTGAAACTGCCCATTTTACGGTAAGCCTTGACGAACCCGTCCTGAACGGCGTCGCGCGCCTCCTCCCAATCTTTGAGGTAGGAGAAAGCAAGACGCAACGCTGCATCTTCATTGTCCATGACGAATTTTTCAAATTCTGTGTCGGTCATCTTGCCGCTGTCCCTCAGGGTTGATGTAGAATCATACCCCAAAGGACTCGCCGCGTGAACTGAACTCGCCGTTGAATTCATATCGTCTCCTGTTGCTTATTGGACGTATCCCCGAATAACGTGGATTACCGGGCTATATAAAATTTTCACGTACTTTCATTTAAGATGCGGGGGCTTTAATATCTGGGTTTAAAGGTAAAGCCGAGAGGAGCCCACTTTAGAAAATGAATATAGAAAAGATTTTGGCCGAATTATCACGAAGTGTCGGAGAAATTGACTTCGATGACCCTGTCCACACCGTCTATAACCCCCTTGGATATGCGCTGCAGGCGCACCTCGCTTTTTGGAAGCGGTTTGGAAAGCCTAAGAAGGAGGCGGTCTTTCTTGGCATGAATCCGGGGCCATGGGGTATGGCGCAGACCGGGGTGCCCTTTGGGGAGGTTGCTGCCGTGAGGGGCTGGATGGGCCTTGAAGTGGAGGTGGGTAAGCCTCCAAATGAGCACCCTAAAAGACCCGTCATGGGACTCGATTGCACCCGCAGCGAGGTTAGCGGCGGCAGGCTTTGGGGGTGGGCAAATGCGCGCTTTGGGGCGCCTGAGGACTTTTTCTCCCGCTTCTTTGTCGTGAACTACTGCCCTCTTATTTTCCTTGAAGAGAGTGGCAGAAACCGTACTCCGGACAAGTTGAACGTGGCTAAACGACAGGAACTCTTCGCCCCTTGCGATGAGGCGTTGAAGCGTTATGTGGATTACCTGGAGACAAAGCTCGTGATAGGGGTGGGGCGCTTTGCGGCTGAAAGAGCGCTGTCGGTTTTTGAGGGCAGTGACGTTCGTGTCGAGCGCGTCTCACACCCCAGCCCTGCAAACCCGGCGGCTAATAGGGGTTGGGCCGCCCTTGTAGAGCGGGAGTTGGAGGCAATGGGGGTTAAAATATAAAAAAGGCCGCTTAAGTAAGCGGCCTTTTAGTCTTCAAAGAATATTTTAGGCGTGCGGTTTTTCGCTTTTTTCCGGTTTTGTCGAGGTTCCGCCGCCATCCTTTTCGCCGTCATGTTGTTCGACCGGTTGGGCCTCTTCGGCGTTTTCTTTTGCCTTCAGAGCCCTCTCCACATCATCGGCAGCCTTAGAGGCCGCCATCGCATCCTCATCCATCCCGGCTTGTTTGTATATTTTTGCGAGGAGGCGGTAAGGGTCAACATAGTTTTCATCAAGCTCGATAGCTTTTAATGCATATTTCTCGGCGCGTTCATACATGCGCTTTTCAAAGAAGCGTTCCGCCATTTTCCCGTTCCTGAGGGCCACGGTATCGGGATGGTAGCCTTTTGTCTCCGCAACAGGCTGCTCTTTATTGACGCCCATTTGGGAGTCAACGGCATCCTTGAACTCGTATTTGCCTGAGGACGAATAACCGGTTGTGAGCCTTATTATCTTCCCGCTGCCGTCAATCAGGGCGATGGAGGGCACCGCGATTACGCCGTAATCGTTGTAGACGGTAAAGTCCTTATCAACAAGCACCGGGAAGGTGACGCCTGCGTCGGACATGGCTTTTCGAATAAGCGGCTCCTCTTCCGGAGACCACTCAGCGTGTTCTACGTTGACGCCGATAACGGAGAGGCCTTTCTCTCCATATTTCTCATGAAATTTCTGTATATCCGCGAGGACCTCTTCAGAGCGGGAGTTCCAGGTGGCGAAGAAAGCTAGAATTGTGGCATCGGCGCCCAGATTTTTTGAAAGCGCTTTTGTTTCGCCGTCCAAAGTAGAGAGGGTGAAATCTTTATATTGCTCTCCCTCTTGGGTACGTTTGAATGAATCTGCCCATGCCGGCGCCGACGCGAGTATCGCCGCAATCGCCAGCGGGGCGAAAAATTTAAGTATGTTGCGTTTCACTTTGTTCCGTCCTTCCAGTGGAAAGAATATAAAAAAGGTTCGTCACAAGTAGGGTATTTATCGCCACTAATTATGTTTAGGATAAGCTAAAATTTATAGATTACCCAGATAGTTTTACAAAATCAGTGTAAAATTGACTAATACGTTATCGGTTTTTTTGATGTGGCTGCTATCCGTTGCCTATGAATCAAAAAGGCGTGTTTGCCAAAACGATTGAATCTTAAGTATAAAGGGAACTGTGATTTTTGGGTTTCCCGAGGGTGGATGATGTATTTATTGATACGGTTGATTGTGTTGGCGGCGCTTGCCATTCCTCTGCTGACGCCTTCTTTTGTGGCGGCTGCGCCGGGTGATGATGCAGAGCCCGGTGGGGAGGGCTCCTTTCTCATCATCCGTTCCGATGAAAAAGAGCATAAACTCCTCAAGAAAACATGCAAGGTATGCCACCGCGAGGGGGAAATGTTTTTCTTCCTTGTCACCGCCGATGACGAGGATTCCCTCGCAATGGCGCATGAAACGCTTTCGGGAAAGCTGGAGACAACTACCTCCAGGGTAGTGGTAAACCCGCACGCAGCGACAATGTGCCTCTTTTGCCACCTCACACCGCCAGAGGAGGGCGACGACGTAGCGGCTATGACCTTCAGGACCCTGGACGGCAAACCGGCTGACAGGGAGACCGTGGGCGATCTGTGTCGCATGTGCCATCAAGATGCAGGAAATAAACACAGCCGAGTCATCGACGACCCTGAGAGCGCCATCGGAGATTTGGTAGTGGCGGGGCTTGCGGTGGAGGGGCAGTCCGTTAACTGCTCTACCTGCCATGATATGCACTCCAAACAGGTCTCATCCTCATCCCTTAAGCTGGGCTTTAAGGATTTCGCCAAAAATTCCATCCATATTTACCCGCATGCGTCCAAAGGCGGTTGTCTTGCCTGCCACACCGAAGATATGAAACCGTTCGGTACGCCGGTCTTCTATGATGATGACCCTGTGGATAGGTGCGTAAGATGTCATCCCGACAGACACGAGGCCGTACACGCCACCGAGGTGTTCTCCTCAGAAAAGACCTACCCGATGGACTTTCTGAACTTTCCCCTCAGGGAGGACGGAAAGACCACCTGCGCTACCTGCCATGACGAGCCATGCAATGAGCCTGTTTCTGAACGGAACAGGGCTTTCCTGAGAGGCGGGCCATATTCCGCATTTACTGATTTTTGCTACAACTGCCATCCCAAAGCAGGAGACGGCGGCTTAAGCCCGCACAAGCAGGTCGACGAGCAGGGCAACATCGTTACCTCCTCCTGTGTTTTCTGCCATATTCGAACTGAAGATTTCGAGCTGGAGGATCCGGGCATACTTGCCTATAAATTCTCGCCCCTTGAGCTCTGCGTAAAGTGCCATAACGCAAGCCCTCATCCAAGCGGGATAAACCACATAGTAGAGATAGGTCCTCAAAAGAAGGCTAAGCTAGAGGAGTATGAGGAGCGCCACAGGGTATTCATGCCGATAGATTCCAAAGGGATGATCTCCTGTACCACATGCCACAACCCCCATGACAAGGGCGTGACGAGTGGGAGTGAAGCTCTCGGCGCAGAAGAAGAACTCCGCTGGAGAGTGCCTTCCTTTGCAGAGCTTTGTACGCCTTGCCATGCACGTTACGATTAAAGGTGGATAGCCATGATTGAACTCTTTCAAAAGGGCGGCCCGGCAATGTGGCCGCTGCTCGCTCTCTCCGTCGTAGCAATTGCCGTGATGGCTGAAAGAGCGATAACGTTATACAGGGCCCGCACGGATACGGAGACCTTCCTGGCTCGTATAGCTGCGGCCCTTGAGGTGCAGCGTTATGATGACGCGCTTGAGAGCGCTCGCTCCGGACATGGGGCGATGGCAAGGATCCTGGCCGCCGGCCTTGAGAAAGTAAAGCGTGGCAGGGGCGAGGTGGAGCGCGCCATCGAGACGCGAGGGAACGTCGAGGTCGGAAGACTTGAAAAGGGACTCTCCCTTCTACAGGCGGTCGCAAAGACCGCTCCTCTCATCGGTTTTTTTGGAACCGTTGCCGGTATGATCAACGCCTTTGAGGCTATGGGTAAAGCGGGAGCCGGAGACCCCGCCGCGGTTGCCGTGGGCATCTCGGAGGCGCTTATCACTACTGCCGGCGGGCTAGCCGTAGCCATCCCCGTTTTCTTCGTGCACTCCCTCCTCTTGGGCAAGGTCAACAGCTTCGTCATGGAGATGGAGGAGGCTTCGATGAGGTTTCTCGATGCCCTTGAGAAGGCGGAGGAAAAACAGGCCCTCCAGCTTTCAAGGGAGGAGATAGGAGGGACCTACCTTGAAATTTAAACGCAGGCTCTCCGAGGATGACGAAGCGGTCCCAATGTCATCCATGGCTGATATAGCCTTCCTGCTTATAATTTTCTTTATGTTGACGACTGTATTCGCGGTGGACAGCGGGATTGTAATCGAGCTTCCCGATACCGAGGTGCGGGAGTCCGTGCCGACGAGGGAGGTTGTTATCTCCGTTACCAAGGAGGGGGACGTCTACGCCGACGGACAAAAGATGGAGCTTGAGAAGGTCGGCCCATATATTCAATCAAAACGCACGGCCAACCCATCCCGTCCAGTGGTGGTGAAGAGTGATAGAAACGTTAATTACGGTATTGTAGCTGACGTTATGGATGAGCTCTTGAAGGCTGGCGTAAGAGACGTAGCGCTGCCCACGGTGGCGAAAGAGAAGGAATAATGTGGGAGGGCGACCTTGAGCGAAAGCGCGAGAAGAGGCGAAGGCGCTTTGGTTTCATCGTCGGCCTTATCCTTGCGTTTATCCTCCACGTGCTGATTTTTTGGGGCCCCAGAATCGGCTACAGCCCGGTTATGGAGCGCGCGAGGCGTGTCATGGTGGCCCGCACCTACTCTCCTCCTCCGCAGCGCGAAGAGGTGAGGAGGCTGCCTGGTAAGAAGAAAGCCCTCGCTCAGGGCGAAAAAGCGAATCGAACTCGTGAACTCAAGGCTCCGGAGCCCGCCAAGGCCGTTGAGCCGGAGAGAGTCGCTCCAAAGCCGACAAATGCGCCGGAACATGTTACCGGCCTTCGCTCCAAGGATACGGAGGAATCCTCCGAACAAGAGCGGGAGCTTCAAAAGTTGATGGATGAGCTAGCGCAGTATCAGGATGAGCTCTCCGGCGAAGAGTCGAAATGGGACACGGTGGCGCTTGGCGAGGGTGATGGCGGGGGCTCTCAAAGCGGCGGTAGCGGTGACGGAGAGGGATATGCGGATGAGGAGGTTGAGCTCGATTCGCTCATAAGGGTTGTCGTCAATACCTACCCTGTGACGGATTTGCAGCTAAACCCTCCGCGCATACCCTACCCGGATATCGTCAAAGTAAAGAAGAGTAAGTTCAAAGAGAATATCTGCCGGGTCTACTATCGGCTGAAGACCGATGAAAAGGGAAATATCGTAAAGAGGGAAATTAAAACACCGGCTACCAAGGAAGCTCAGGAGCGCTTCGCGCTCTTTGTTAATAGGGTTGTGGAAGAGGTCGACAATTGGCCCTTCCCGGCAGTCAAGGCGGACATACATGTTGATGTCTATTTCACGATTGAATTGGAGTAGGGCGGCTCTTGGCTTTTGCGTCCTTCTGGCCGCGGTAGTATTAGCGCCGAAGGGTTCCTTTGGCGCGGATGCTTGCCTAGAGTGTCATGGGGCGACGGGCCTGCATGACGGAGAAAAGGCCCTATGGCTGGAGGTGGACTTTTTTGATACCTCTGTTCATGGGAGGCTCCCCTGCGCGGATTGCCATAAACAAGTAGGCGGCTACCCCCACCGCGAGGATATGGAGGTGAGGTGCGATTTGCCCTGCCATGTCAGGGACTCCAGCCATAAAGACCAGTGGGACGGTGAGGTGGGTTCCGTACATGACGATGGTAAAAAGGTGCCCTGCCTCAACTGCCATGACGGCGGCTCAGCGGCCAGGGGAGGCCGAGGAGAGCTCCTTTGTATCGGCTGCCATTCGGCGCTTGACACATTCGGGGACACATACCCTGCCACTATAGGCGCCATCTCCGAACGGGGCCATGCGCGGGCCAGGTCAGATGGGCGCGCCCCCTCCTGCAAGACTTGTCACGGGCATCATGGAATCGGCTCCGCCGAAGAGGCGAGGGCGGCATGTTCGACCTCCCGCTGCCACCCTGATAAACCGGCTGCTTTTGGTGCGATCTTCGACCATGGCGAAGGCGCCGGCTTAAAGCCCTGGGCAGGGGCTAAAGGGGTTATGGGTATAATCGCCATTATTCTCGCAGGCGTATTGCTTTTGCATTCAATTCGCAGTGAGGGCGAGAGGGCGGATGACGGGCTCACTACTCCAGCCTCGGTTGAGATTTTCGACCCCATAAATAAATGGATACACATCCTCGCAATCGTGGGAACAATTTTCGCTCTTGCCACAGGCCCGCTACTTCACTTTCCGACGCTGGCAAAAAGTTTGGGCGTTGAGACAGGGCTGCTCTCAATTTTTCACGGGTTATTCGGATTTTCAGCTTTTGGCGCATGGTTGCTGCACCTTGCCAAGCTTTGTGTGGATTGGCTTGAGGGTTTGACTCCCGTGGGGCTCATTCCGCGACCTGCCGATTTGCCCCAGTTTTTCAAGAGCATCCTCTGGCAGGTGGGTGTAGTAAAAGATGCTCCCGCTTATGGCCGCTTTGGATATAAAGAGCGTTTTTCCTACGCGCTCTTTTTCCTCCTTGTGCCGGTAATGGCTGTTACAGGCTTTGCAATATCGAATCCGGCGAGGCTCTCGACGCTCCTTGGCCCAGGCGTGTTGATGAACGCTGTTTCGATTCATTTGGCGCTTGGTCTCTTTTTTGCTCTCTGCTTCGTTTGGCACCTTTACTTCTCAATGTTTCAGCCCGCTGCGCTCTGGTTCAACTATTCCTGGATCACCGGCCGCGCACCCTTTAGCAGGGCGTGGAGGATGCGCCGGGGTTGGGCGGAGGAGATTGTCAAAGAGCTCAATCAGGGGCTTGAGCCAGGCGAAGAGCCCGTTGATGAAAGCGTTTCAGTCGAGGAGCTCCTGGAAAGGGGTAACAGCGCAGCGCTTGAGGGGCGTTATAAAGAGGCCGCCCTTCATTTTGTTAAAGCGCTGGAGCTTTACCCCGGTTATTCCCAGGCACTCTATAACCTTGGCGTATCCCTTTATAAAGCGGGTGACAAGAAGAGGGCGGAGATAGTGCTCAAAAAGTATCTCGCCCAGGATGAGTTCGGCGCGCCCGCGCCAAAGGCGCGTGAGCTGATTAATCGTATTGAAAATGAAGGGGGTGAGTGATGGCCGGTAAATTAACGCGCTCTCTTGCCTCCCTCCTCTTTTTGGCGCTGCTCGTAGGTCTATCCATCTTATTCGGCAACCTCGACCTTTTGGCTCCAAACGCAAGTGCACCGCCCGACGGCGGCCCGCTAATAGGTGAGTATCACGCGAAAGACAGAGTCAAGCTCAACTATAAAGGTGAATTCCCGCATGGGCCGAAGTTGAAGGATGCAGCCTTTTTAAACCTCCACCTAAGAGCAATGGAGTGCTCGCCTTGCCATTTGAAGGGCCGAAGCGCCTCTGTCGAGCGTCTGGAGAGCGGAAGGTTGGCGCTCTCCAGGAAGGTGCGTGATGGGCTTTGGGCGGAGGTCTTGGAGAGCGACGATGATGTGGCAAAGCGCAAAACCCCCCTTGATTGCAAGACATGTCACCGAAGGCGCTCCCAGATTCTGGATGGCTTATACTCCGGGCCGAAGCTTAGGGTTCTCGAAGATCTCTCTGTGCTCAGATACCTGAGGAATAGGTGATGATCCGCCGCCTCTGCTCAATTGCTCTGACCATTTTGCTGGGCGCTTGCCTTACCGGCGGCGCTCTAGCGGCAGAGCAGCTTGTTTCCACCGGCAACCAGCTGCCTCGCGCGGCGGTTACGGCGACCCTTGAGGGTGGTCGCGACGGCATTGCGCTCCTTGAAAGCCGTACCCGCGTCAAGGTCGGTTTCCTTGAGGGTGGGGCTGTAAAAAGCTGGAACGCCCTCTCCGGCTCCGAGGGCGCAGTGGGTATAGCCAGCGATGAAACAGGACTTCTCTTTGTCGTGCTTCATCTTGAAGGGGAGCTGTGGCTCAAGGAGTACAGGGGCGGTGTAGCCGATGGTGATGCGCTGCATTTAGATACGCCGGGTGCATACCGCGGAGTCGCGGGAGTTGCCGCCGGTAGCGGCATAATATGGGTTACCTTCAAAGATCCGGCTGCCGTATTGCTCTTCGCTTATGATGGCGAGTATCTAAGTGGAATAACTAAGGGTAATGAGATTTTAAAGAGCCCCTTAGGAGTGGCGCTGGGCGGCGATGGAACAGGCTACGTTACCGACCCGATGGGGCCTTCTCTCTTAAGAATTAGTAACAACGGCGAGCTGGAAGTAGCCTATGATCTGGGAGATACCGGGATAACCCGCCCCACTGGAGTAGCGGTTGACGAGTGGGGATACGTGTGGGTTACAGACGGTATATCGGGGCGCGTCGCCAGGCTGGAATATTATGAAAGCGGCTGGGACCTCTTCTGGCCCGGTAATAGGAAATACAAAGACCCGGTACATCTTCATTACGATGCCGCCTTCGGCAAGGGGATTCTCCTTGTTGAGGGGCGTTCGGGCGCCGTCAGGTGGCTGGAGGAGTATGTAAAATGAGTAAGCAATGGGAGTACGGGCAGATATTCATCCCCAACCCCGAACCATTCGGAGGCTTGCCTAAAGAGGGGCTGAATCTGGATAAGGCCCAACGGGCAGGCGCGGAGGGCTGGGAGCTGGTCAGCTCTATTCCATACACCAACGCCGAGGGGGAGGTTAGGGGCGCATTCTTCCTTTTCAAAAGGGAGAAAACTAAATCCGCCTGATATATTTGGCGCTCCTGGCGCTCTTTCTCTCTCCGCAGCTTGCGTTGGCGGTCGCTTCCGGCGGCCCGGCCGAAGGGCGGCCGTGTGTCCTCTGCCATCCCGGGCGTGACGTAAAGGCCTATGAGCTTCTATATGGCGCGCAGGGGCTTGAGGAAGGCTATGAGGGTGCCATGGAGTATATTTGCTGGTCCTGCCACAATGGCTCTGTTGTGGACAGCAGGCATAAACTCACCTTCGGAGGTCAGCACCCCACGGGGGTGAGAAGCCCCTACACATCTAAGGTATTTCCAAACTATGAGGGCAGGATCCAGTGCGGCAGTTGCCACACGGCACACGGAACCACGACGCTGGCAAAGAGATGGCTGCGCGGTGGTGACCTTATAAATGGAGTGTGCACCGCATGCCATGATGGCAGGAGCCACTATCATAACGACAAAGTAGTCAGCGAAGACTCTAGAAACAAGGTTTACGCTAGAGGCGGTCTACTGGGTAAAGAGGGGGAGGTCGGCTGTAGAAGTTGCCACACCCCGCACGGCGCCAGGGGCGAATCGCTCCTTTTAATGCCCCTCGCTCCGGAAAAGGAGGGGGGTGAAACCATTTGCCTTATCTGTCACGCTGACTTGGCAGTTACGCAAAAAGTGGACCCGCCATACGAGCCCTGTTCCGACTGTCATCAGCTTCACGGGGAGGAGCCGTTTAGGGGTGATGACGGACGGCAATGCGTCGATTGTCACCAAAATGCCTCGGGCGCTGGAAACCACCCGGTAGAGGGAGAGCAGGGCTGTTTGGGTTGTCATTCAATCCATAACCCGGTAATGCCGGGTGGCCAGCCTGGGTCTTACCTTAAAACCCTTAATGTAGGCGCGCTGCTCTGCGCGGAATGCCACGCCGGTCAAATGGGCCGTCACGGGCCAGCCTCTAAGATGGATGAGGGAGTGCTCCAATTTGTAAGCGACAAGGGCTACAAGTTTAATGACGACGGTGCCCTTGCATGCGCGACATGCCACGTTATGCATGCCTCGCCCTACGGCAAGCTTCTCAACAAAAATCAGGATACGTCGTGCCTATACTGCCACCTTGCCCAGAACCCCTTTACCGTTTCAGGGAGGATGGGGGGAGCGCACCCTGTCGGCGTAGAGCTGAACTCATCGCAGGAGGAGCAGACGATTGATGATGGCGCTGCTTTAAGCGAAACGCGGAAAGTGCTCTCCTGCGGCAGCTGTCACTCTGCACATGATGCGTTGCAAAAGCCTGTGTCAAGTTGTGTTGGTTGCCACGAGGAGAGAAAAAAAGTGCCGCTCCACGGAGGAGATGAGCGGGGCTGCCTCGTATGCCACAAGACACATGGAGACGCCCCGCCCGCAAGCGTTTGCCGGGAGTGCCACGGTGATGTGAAGAGGACCGACCATACCGGCGCCAAAACCGTGTCGCCGGGTAATTACCCCTTATTCGACAAGGTTCTTAGGAGCGGCATTGAGGGAGAAGTTTACTGCCCGACCTGTCATGATCCACACTCAACGAACCGGAGGATGCTAAGAGAGGAAAAGCCTTCAACGCTATGTCTTAAATGCCATCAGGACAAGGTCGGAGTTCTAAGCGGAAGTCACGATGGGACGAAAACCGATATTACAAACATTTCATCCGTCACTGATGAGACGAGAGACAACTGCTTGCCGTGTCACCGGCCCCACCGTGAGGTTAGCAGGATAAAGGATTACTCCAAAGGTGACGTAATTGAGCAGTTCTGCCGCAAGTGTCACGGCTATGGCATGAGCTCATCGGTCAAACACTCAATGGGAGGGGTTCCCCCTTGGCAGCGTGAGACCGGCGATTTGCCACTATTTGGAATAGATGGTAACCGCGACCCGAAAGGTTTTATCAGCTGCCCCACTTGCCACACCATGCATGTGCCGGGCTCCATGCGCAGGGAATCCAAAAATCCTCCGGAGCTCTGCGTTTCCTGCCACATCGAGAAGGTAACGATTCTTGCCTCCGACCACTCGCCTATCTCAATGGGTAAAGCAGAGGTTTGCACCTACTGTCATAAGCTCCACGGCGAGGGAGGAGAGAGGCCAAGGGTATGGGAGCTTAGGGTGATGGGCGTAGGCACCTGGAACGACAGAAAGTGCATGTCCGTCGGTTGCCACATACAGGAATCCTTGGAGGCTTCGCCATTTCATGGGGTTCGCTCTCATCCTGTAAACATGGGCGGCAAGGAGGAGGGCTTCGCGACCCTGCCTCATTATGACGCTCTGGGAAATGTAGATGGAAATCTTTTGACCTGCTCGACCTGCCACAATGTGCATGGACAGGCTAACGGGCAGGGCGCAGGACCGGGCGGCATCGTTGAGGATTTTCTGAGGGTGCCTCTGGAGGGCGGGGGGTTATGCGGTGCCTGCCACACGGATAAAATGGTGGTAGCCGCCACACCACATAACCTTCCGGGCTCGGAAGAGGGTGACTTGCCATTCCCCTGCGGCCCCTGCCATACAGCCCACAATGCAACCATGGATGATTTTCTCTGGGGGATGACCCCCGGCCCCGCTGAATTCAAGCCAAACATGAGGTGCCGTTCATGCCACACGGCACAAAAGCGCTCGCCGGATAAACCCTTCCTAATGCAATACCATATTCAGGATGGGGAGGAGGCGTATACGGAACGAGACACGATCTTTTTGCAGTGGCCTATGGTGATGGTGGACTCCTGGTTCATAAGGACAGGGGAAGACCCTGTAATTCCACTATTCGACAGGGAGGGGGAGCTGGTCCCCAATGGTTCCCTGCAATGCGTGAGTTGCCATGAACCACATGTATTCAATCCCGCAAGGGAGTTCGTTTATGGCGCAATCTCTCCCAGCAATTTCAGCTTCTTAAGGCTCTCGGATTTGAGGGGGCTTGACTACAGCGTCTGCGCAGATTGCCATAAAGATGATTTAATCAACCACTTCAACAAATATCACATGATTTGGTGGGATGCGGGCAAGGAGTTTCATCGGGAAACGTTGATACAGGAGTGGGAGAGTCGGGACGCGCAGTGAAAAATGCGCTGGCAGTAAACGGGCTAAAATATTGAAGCTAGCCGCTCATATGCGTGGGATAGCCTTCTGGTCGATACTTGGAGCAAGAGGGAGAGGACGGTAATAGCCGCCTGGGGGTTCGATTTCGCCAGGTTGTTTATGCTATCCGGCTCCAGCACCATAAATGTGCAATCCTCGGTTACCTCGGCTCTCTCTGGACGTTTTCCATCGCCTTTGGAGAGCGCCTCCTCCCCGACGATAGAGCCGGCAGAGAAGAGACCAACCACAAAACGCCGTCCTCCGAACTCCGTCTTCTTAAGGAGCTCTATTCTCCCGGAAACGACGAGCGCTGCGAAATTGGCATCATCCCCCTCATCCCAGAGGATATCTCCCGCCTTAATTGTGCGCTCCGCGACGCAAGCGCCCAGGGCCTCCCTCTCCGCCTCAGAGAGGTGATTTAGCAAGGGGTGAAATGCACAATGGCAATCCATCACTCTTTTAAATCTCCATTTTGAATACGTTCATCCATCAGCTTCAAGAGGCCGTCAAAGCCCTCCTTATGGATCACCTCGTTGTAGGTGGCGTTATAATTTCTGGCGAGGCTTATACCCTCGATGACTACATCGTAGATGAACCAGTCGTCCCCTTCGGACCTCAGTTTGTAAGATATCGGGATGTCGTTGCCGGCGGTTGCTACGGCCGTGTCGACAAGAGCTTTGTCCCCCCTTATCTTTTCATCCAGATATTTTACGGTTTCTCCGGAGTACTCCTGAAGCCGACCGGCGTAGGTGTTCTCAAGGATTTTGCCGAATTTATCGATAAATAGCGAGCGCTGCGCATCGTTGGCCTCTCTCCAGTTTTTAGAGAGTACGAACTGGCTCATCGATTTGAAGTCGAATCTTTCACGAACTGTCTCGACCACTACCGCTTTTCGCTCCTGAGGTGACTTTGTCTCGTCTTTTAGTATGACAAGGACTTTGTCGATTGTCGATTTAAGCGCATCGGTAGGAGTCGGGGCGGAAAAAGAAGAAGCTGCCGACAGGAGGATTATAAAGATGCACAAAAGTAGCTGCGGGTATGCTTTTGTTTTCCTGAGGGTCACTTCATTACCTGTGCCTTCCGCCTTTGTAGATAGGCGTTTCTCATGAATAAATATGGGTCCACCGATTCTTTAATAACACCTTCATAGGTGTCTTTATCAAGGCTCAAAGTATTAATTGCTTCGACACCCACCTTGATAGCTGCATCTTCCAAACTTAACTCATCATCGGTGTAATTTACAGGGTCTAAGTAGAAATCTCCTACCATCCCTACGCCATCTCGCAGGGTTGAGGGGCCAAGGAAGGGCAATACAAGATAGGGGCCGGTTCCAACGCCCCAATAACCGAGTGTCTGCCCGAAATCCTCCTTGTCGTTGGGGTAGCCCCTCTCAGAAGCAAGGTCAAACCAACCCAACAGCCCGCATGTCGAGTTCAGGGTGAAGCGGGCAAACTCTCCGGCCGCACCCTCAAGGTCCAGTTGCAGGATGGCGTTAAGTATCCTAAGTGGCCCCATAAGGTTTGAAAAGACATTGCCGATGCCGACTCTGACAGGCTCCGGCGCGATAGCGCGCCAACCTCTGGCGATCGGCTTTAAGACGTAGAAATAGGCTTTGTCGTTGACGTAGAAAAACGCTCGGTTTACCGGCTCCAGCGGGTCGCTTATGGACGCCAGCTCATCCGCCTGTTGCCCACCTTCCTCCGCGAAGGGGTCTTCAAAGGGGTCCTCAAAAGGGTCTTCGAAATCATCGGGGCCAGCTGCCGCCAGTTCATCTTGTGAGGGGCTTGTAGAGGCTACGTCATTGTAAACAGGGGAACTTTCACCGCCGGTTTGCTTTTGAGATGAGGCGCACCCTGCCAGAGTGAGCGTCAAAGACAAGCTTAGGATTAAAAAAAGCGTCGGGCGGGCCATCTAATTCTTTTCAAATATATATTTACTTACCAACTCTTCGATGGAGATAGCGCTCTCTGTCTCAAAGACCTCGGCTCCATCGGCGAGAGTGTCATCCATCCCTCCCGGAGTCAGCTTTATGTATTTGTCGCCAATAATTCCGGCGGTGCGTATCGATGCTATCGAATCAGAGGGAAGCTCCACGCCCGTTTTCACGGTGAAGGATACAACCGCTTCATACTCCTTTGTGTCAACAAGGATACCCTTGACCAACCCTACGCGAACTCCGGCGAGCTCGACCGGCGCTCCCACCTTTAGCCCGGAGGCCGATGTGAAGCGCGCGGAGAGTGTATATTCATTTTTTTCAAAGAAGCTTACATCGCCTAGCTTTATCGCTATGAAAGCGAAACATGCGAAGCCGATAATTACAAACAGCCCCACGAGGGTCTCGGTGTTTATTTTGTTCATGATATCCTCGATTCCTCATCTTCGCTTATATATACGGGCCCCATCGTCGTCTTTACGAAGGCGCTGACGAGGGGGTTATCTGAAATCTGAAATT
>PKTU01000185.1 GCA_002869005.1 Deltaproteobacteria bacterium | reverse complement strand
CTTTTCTTGTATATTGGCGTCCCCAAGGGGATTTGAACCCCTGTCGCCGGCGTGAAAGGCCGGTGTCCTGGGCCAAGCTAGACGATGGGGACGTCGTTTGTTGAAGAACAGCAGGGGGTTCGACCTTACGGGAACCAGCCCCCGCTGCTGAGGGAGGGGATAATACGTTATCGTGCCTTGATTGGAAAGAAAAAAATTCACGAATATCCAATTTTTCATTTAAGCGTTTGTAATGATGGGGGTTTCATCCCACTTCCAAGGCTGTTTTTATCTCTTTTTTGCTTTCGTTGACACCCGGCCTCCGCCCCAAATATGATGGCTAGCAATATTATTATTTTTAACAGCTATGGAGTTTAGCCAGTTGGGTGTAATCAGCATTTTTAATAGGCCTGCTTTCAAATGTTTTTAAATAAGAGGTCTCTACGTGTTTGTCTGTTTCTATTCGCCGCTCTTCTCTTTGCTGGAATGGCGCTTGTGGGGAACTATCTTGCTTCGCCGCGCGCTTTGGAGAAGCCTGTAGAAGTCGTCATTGCGCCGGGCACCTCGGCTAAACGTATCGCGGCACTCCTCTCCGATGCTGGTGTCGCGGGTGATGAGACTTTGACCTATTTTGCAATGAGGCTTATGGCGGAGCCTGAGAAGTTCAAGGCGGGACATTATCTCTTCGCCGGCGAGGTCACCCTCTCAGAGGTGTTGGCGGACATCCAGGCGGGCAAGGTGGTTCAACGGGGGGTGACTTTCCCGGAGGGTTATACCGCCAGGGAGATGGCGCCGCTGCTGGAAGAGGCGGGGATTACCTCGGCGGATGATTTCGTCTCCCTTGTCTACGACGCGGCCACTCCGGCTGAGTATGGTATCCGAGCGCCGACGCTGGAGGGTTTTCTCTTTCCCGATACCTATCGCTTTGCCCCGGACCTCCCTGCCGATGAGGTTATCCGTACAATGGTGGGTCATTTTCTTGAGGTTGCCGCGGAGGTAGGGGCGGGTGAGGGCGAGGAGCTGTTGAAGGTCACTACTTTGGCTTCAATTGTCGAGAAGGAGACGGGCAGGGGTGATGAACGCCCCCTCATCGCCTCGGTCTTCAAGAACCGCCTTGAAAAAAATATGCGCCTTGAGAGCGACCCCACCGTCATCTACGGGATCGATGGTTTTGACGGCAACATACGAAAGCGCGATCTTGTTACTGATACGCCCTATAATACATATACGAGGCGGGGCCTGCCGCCGGGACCGATTGCAAACCCGGGGCGCGCGGCCCTCCTTGCGGTTCTCAACCCGGCAAAGTCGGAGTATCTTTATTTCGTCAGCCGCGGCGACGGCTCCCATAAATTCTCGGTGACCTTTGAAGAGCATGACCGTGCTGTAAGCGAGTATCAGCTAAAGCGGAGGAAGAGATGAGGAGAGTTCTCCTCCTGATAATGTTGCTACTCCTCTCATCGGCCATTATGGCGGAGGAGGGCTGGGAGCTCGTCGACGGGATCCTTGCCAAGGTTGACGACAAGCTGATAACCCTAAGCGACGTTAGGGCTGAGAGGGCGGTCTTGCGTTGGCAGGGAGAGGAGAACGCCCTGCCGGTAAGTGAGGTGGTGCGCGACCTCGTAAAACGCGCCCTTATTGTGTCCGAGGCTTCGAAACTCAGAATTAACGCGACGGAGGATGAGGTGCGTGGAGAACTCGCCGTGCTGGCTGGGGCGGGTGGGCCACCCTCTCTCTTTTGGGAGGAGATGGCTAATATAGGAGTCACAAGGGCTGAGGTTGAGGAACGAGCGAGAGCAGTCTCCCTTGTGGCAAGATACTTGGCATTCCGTAGAGAGACCACCTATGTCTCCGAGTCGGATGTGAGGAAATACTATTCGGATAAAGCTGTTGAGCTGGGCGGTAAATCTCTAGCGGAAGTCCGCGACGAAGTGCGTGAGCGGCTTGCGGAGGAGAAGTACAGCGTGGAGCTTAAGGACTGGATAGAAGATCAGGTCAAGCGGGGTAGGGTGCGGATAATGTCGTTGCCGGGGCTGACGGATTGATAGAGGACCTAAAGGATATATTCGCCGCGGCTGTTGAGGCTGTGGACCCGTACACTGCGGTCAAAAACTCCCTAAGGGTAGAGGACGGCTCTCTCTTTGTGGAGAAGAAGGGTGGTGGAGTAAAGATCCCCTTGCCCAAAGAGGGCCGCATAGTTGCTGTCGGCGCAGGGAAAGGCACTGCCCCTATGGCCCAAGCGCTTGAAGATATCCTCGGTGAAAGGCTCTCCGGCGGAGTCATCTGCGTAAAGGACGGACATTCTCTTCCACTGAAAAAGATAAGGGTCCACGAGGCATCTCATCCACTCCCAGACGAGCGTTCTCTTGCCGCCGGAGAGGATATACTCAGCACCGTGTCGGCGCTTGGAGAGGGGGACCTGCTTATCTCTCTGCTCTCAGGCGGCGGCTCGGCGTTGCTGACGCTACCCGCCGAGGGGGTCTCCCTTAAGGAGCTACGAGAGGTCACAGAAGCTCTCCTTGCTTCCGGCGCCGCCATAGATGAAGTTAACGCGCTTAGAAAACACCTCTCAAGGGTCAAGGGAGGGCGGCTGGCCCTGGCTGCCTCCCCCGCCAAAGTTTTAAATCTGGCCCTTTCCGATGTCATCGGAGACTCTCTTGACGTAATAGCGTCCGGTCCCTTCACCGCCGACTCCTCAACCTTCGAGGATGCCTGGGCCGTGGTTGAACGCTACTCTCTGGAGGATAAAATTCCCGTGTCGGTGGGGCGCTTCCTTAAGCTTGGGCTCTCCGGAAACGAGGCGGAAACTCCCAAGATTGGGGACCGCCGGGTCGATAGCGTGGTTAATTGCATAGTAGGCTCCAACAGAAAGAGCCTTGAAGCGGCTGCGCGCCGCGCCATGGAGCTTGGCTATGAACCGGTGATCTTGACCTCTACTTTATCCGGAGAGGCGCGCGATGCGGCGCGATTTTTAGCCGCAATAGCAAAAGAGTCTTTAGCCTATGGCGATCCTGCTCCTCCTCCGGTATCTTTCATCGCGGGTGGCGAGACCACCGTCACTGTAAGAGGTCCCGGCAAGGGCGGGCGCAATCAAGAGATGGCGCTTGCCTTCTCTTTGCTCATCGAGGGAGCCGAGGGGGTCGCCATGCTCTCCGGGGGCACCGATGGAACAGATGGACCAACCGATGCCGCCGGAGGTGCTGTGGACGGCACAACAGCAGCCCGGGCCCGGGCTCTGGGTCTCGACCCCAGGGCGGCCTTGGAAGAGAACGACAGCTATAACCTTCTTGACGGCGCTGGGGCGCTCGTCAAAACCGGGCCGACGCGCACAAATGTTATGGATGTGCAGGTAATTCTACTAGCTCCCAACCGGGAGAAATAGCTGGACAATTTTTCAACCCGAATGCTAATGTCAGCGGTCAATTAACCGTTTAGAGGAAGCAATATGTTTGAATTAAAGGTAGAAGATTATTTAGCGGCGGCGCATAACCTCCGCGAGTATCAGGGCGAGTGCGAAGCTCTCCACGGCCATAACTGGAAAATAGAGGTGGTTGTGAGGGCCACGGAGCTTAACTCCATCGGCCTTGCCATAGATTTCAAGGAACTTAAAAACGCACTTGGCGAGGTGCTGGGCGGTCTGGACCACAAGTACCTCAATGAGCTTGCTCCCTTCGATGAGATAAACCCCTCTTCGGAGAATATCGCCAAGTACATATTTGAAAATGTCAACAGACTCATCAGCGGCACCGGCGCCGCTGTATATAAAGTCACGGCATGGGAAAGCGAGAAGGCCTGTGCGAGTTACCTCGAAGGCTAGCGAAAAATCGCTGGTCGATATACAAAGCTCCAGAGATTATCGAAAGATTGAGATAGATAAAGTAGGCGTAAAGAATATCACCTACCCCGTGACCCTCCTCGACAAGGCCCACGGGAAACAATCTACCGTAGCGAAAGTAAATATGTATGTCGGGTTGCCACATCACTTCAAGGGCACCCACATGAGCCGCTTCGTGGAGGTTTTAAACGAGCACCGCCACGGGATACGCATTTCGAGCTTCCCCAAGATTCTGGAGGCGATGCTCGATCGGCTGGATTCGGAGAGCGCCCATATAGAGATGGCCTTTCCATATTTTCTGGAGCGCATGGCGCCGGTGAGCAAGGCTGCTTCGATGCTGCATTATGACTGCACCTTCAAGGGGTCGCTCGTCGATGGCAAATATGACCTGCTCGTAGGCGTGAACGTACCTGCGACCAGCGTATGCCCCTGCTCCAAGGCGATCAGCGAGGGCGGGGCGCATAACCAACGCTCGATAATCTCGGTGGAGGTTCGCTTCAAGGAGTTTATCTGGCTTGAAGACCTAATTGAAAAGGTGGAGTCAAAGGCCTCCTGCGAGGTATATAGCCTCCTCAAACGCTCTGACGAAAAATACGTCACTGAAAAAGCGTATAACAACCCCAAATTTGTTGAGGATATCGTCCGTGACGTGGCACACGAGATGATGATAGACCCGAATATCACATGGTTCTCGGTCGAAGCTGAGAATTTCGAGTCGATTCACAACCACAACGCCTACGCGCTGGTTGAGAAGTGGCCCGAGGAGCCTAAGGGCGAATAATTTCTTTTTTTGGAACTTCCAAGGGTAGGGGAACAAAGGGTCAATGGAACAATATGTGGATTGCAGCCTTTGTAGCATCGAGCCAAAAGGTAAGGCGGCTCGTTGCCGCCGTTGCAGCGGCCTCCTTACGGGCCGTGAACGCCTCATGCACGAGATACGGGAGGCGCGTGGCTGGAAATACATTGCCACCATGCTCTCCGCCATCGCACCGGGGCTCGGGCAGTTTTTCGGCTCCAGGCTCTTTACCGGCATAATCTTCGGCACTCTAATTCCTCTGGGGCTCGGGCTCCTCTATGTCACCTGGGGAGGATTTAGCTATAGCCACTTCTTTGTAATCGGCGCTGCGGTATTCGTCTTGATAGTAGCTTCCGCCGATGCGTGGTTCGGTCCGACAACCCCCAAGGCTCCCTGCCAGAAGGCGTGCCCGGCGTCTCTGCCAATCCCCGACTATCTTCAGCTGATTGCCAACCAGGACCTTCAACAAGGCTAGTCACTGATTCGCACGAGGCGCCCCTTGGTCGGGACCATCGGGCGAATTTGTCCCCACCCTTGTGAAGATAGGTGCTTCCGGGGTATCGACGGCGAGCCTATCTCCATAAATGGGTGCAAGCGTTACCTGGCGGATATGCGTGCCATGCGCCTTGAGAAGGGTTACGAGCCGCCGTCCCCGCCGCCCGCCTTGGATGATGGTCCAAAAGTTGCCATTATCGGCGCTGGGCCGGCCGGACTG
>PKTU01000115.1 GCA_002869005.1 Deltaproteobacteria bacterium | reverse complement strand
CGTTATCCTGGTCAATACCTGCGCCATCCGCGAGAAGGCGGCGCAGAAAGCCTACTCCCAGATAGGACGCTACAAACAGCTCAAGAGCAAGAGGCCGGGGATGGTCATTGGGGTCGGCGGCTGCATGGCGCAATCCGCGGGCGAGGGGGTGCTCTCTCGCGTGCCCTACGTGGATTTCGTATTCGGAACCCAGGCAATGCACCAAATCCTGGAGATGGTCGATGAGGTCAAAGAAAAGCGCCGCCAGCCCGTTTGGGTGGGCATGGGCGATGACCCGGCGACGATGGAGAAGCTTTATGCCCACTCCTCCTCCCAGGACGGGCTAAAGGCTTTTGTAACGGTTATGCAAGGGTGTGACAACTACTGCGCCTACTGTATCGTCCCCTACGTGAGGGGACGCGAGCTCTCAAGGCCGAGCGACGATATCGTCGCCGAGGTGCGCCGCCATGTGGAGGGCGGAGTCCGCGAGGTAACCCTGCTGGGGCAGAACGTCAACTCCTATGGGTTAAAGGGCGGCGACGGCGCGGATTTTTCCGCGCTTATCAGAAAGATATCCGAGGTTGAGGGGCTAAAGCGCATACGCTTCACCACCAGCCACCCCAAAGACCTCACCGATGAGCTTATCAGCCTCTTTACCTCTGTAAAAAAGGTTATGCCGCACATTCATCTGCCGCTACAGTCAGGCTCCAACGCCATTTTGGAGGCGATGAACAGGCGCTACACCGTGGAGCATTACCTTATGCTCATAGATAAGCTCCGAAAGGAGGTGCCGGAGATCGCCGTCACCTCCGACGTCATTGTCGGCTTCCCCGGAGAGGGCGAGGAGGAATTCAGGGCCACCCTCGACGTCATGGAGCGTGTGCGCTTCGACGGGCTCTTCAGCTTTAAATTTTCGCCGAGGCAGGGAACCCGCGCGGCAAAGATGGAGGATCTCCTCCCCGAGGAGATAAAGGAGGCCCGCCTCGCCGTGCTTCAGGACCTCCAGCGTGAACATACCCTCGGGCGCAACGAGCTCTGGGTCGGCAGGGTGAGGCCCACGTTGGTAGAGGGGAGCTCAAAGAGCGGCGGCGGGCAGCTTAAGGGCCGCACTCCTGAAAACAAGATAGTCAACTTTAATGGAGATGAGTCACTTGTAGGGGAGGTTGTCGAGGTCAAGGTGACACGTGGCGGAATAAATTCGCTGGTAGGGGAGCTGGCGTGAACGCATATGGAGGGTACATTGCTTATTGAGGTGGTCGTGGATGCAGTGGCGCTCGATGAAAAGAGCGAGGAGCCAGTCCTGCTGCTAAAAGAATCGGGCGGGTCGCGAGTGATACCGGTGTGGATAGGGCCACTTGAGGCCGCCTCCATCCTCTACGTAATGGAGGGTGTGGAGCCGCCGCGTCCATTTACCCACGATCTGCTGAAGGCGGTTATAGAGGACCTCGGCGGCAAGGCGCTACAGGTTGACATCGACTCCCTGGAGGAGGGCGTCTTTTGCGCCTCTCTGCACCTCTCCACCAGCGACGGGCAGGTGCGCGTAGTAGACGCGCGCCCCTCGGACGGAGTTGCGCTGGCGCTCAGGATGGGGCTGCCGATATATGCAAGCGACAACCTCTTCATGGAGGGTGTCGGGCTTCATCTTCCCGGCGATATCAAAGAGCACGACGAGGAGACGATAAGGGAGTACCTTGAGTCGCTAGACCCGAAGGACTTCGGCAAATACAAGATGTGAGGGGCAGATGACGACGATGTGCTGGGATATGAGAGATGCCTACTTCGGCGCCTTGGAGGGCGGCTTGGCGGGTGATGTTTGCTTGCGGCCCTCTGAAAATCTGGAAGCTCTCCTCTTAAAGCTGCCGCCCGGCGTATTGAGCCAATTTACCGGCTGCGGCTCCCCGATTCCCGAATCCATAGAGGGTTGTCGTGTGTTGGACCTCGGCTGCGGCACGGGGCGTGACGTCTTTTTGTGCGCGGCGCTCACCGGGCCGAAGGGGTTCGTAATGGGGCTTGACTCCGAGCCCTCAATGCTCGCCGTCGCGAGGGGCAGCGTCGAGGAAGTTATGAAAAACTTCGGCCACCCGGAGCCCAACGTCGCCTTTCGTGAGGGTTCCTTTGACGCGCTCACGGATGCGGGCCTCTACAAAGAGGACTTCGACGTCGTCATATCAAACCGCGCCCTTTCAATGGTCGATGACAAGTTAAAAGTCCTGAAAGAGGTGCACCGGGTCCTCAAGAGGGGCGGCGAGTTCTACTCCTCGGAGCTTTTTTCCGACAGGCGGCTCCCGGAGCATCTAAAGGAAGATCCGCTCATGAAGGAGCGCGGCCTCGGCAAAACCCTCTACCTGGGTGATTTCATGCGGATGGCTGAGCGCGCCGGTATAAAGGACCCCCGCATCGTGGACGCATGTCCGGCCGAGTTTGACGACCCCGCCCTGACGAAGACCCTCGGGGAGGTTCGCTTTTACGCTGTGACGCTGAGGCTCTTTAAGATCGCCGAGCTGGAGGAGGGTGAGGAGGATTACGGCCAGTCGGTTCTATACAACGGGACCCTTGAGGGCTTCACCGAGTGCTTCAAGCTGGATTGGCGAAATATTTTTTATAAAGGGGTGGAGCGTAGAGTCGACGGCAACACGGCAAAAATACTGTCATCGCCCCGCTATAGCGCTCATTTTACCCTTATAGGTGACGATGCAACCCACCTCGGCCCCTTTAAGGGGCCGTCAGCCTAGACGTTGAAGCGGATGTTGAGGATGTCGCCATCTTTTACTACGTACTCCTTGCCCTCGGTGGATAGCAGCCCCTTATCGCGGCACGCCGCAAGGGAGCCCGCTGAGACGAAATCGTCATAGCTCACCACCTCGGCGCGGATAAAGCCGCGCTCAAGGTCGGAGTGGATTACCCCAGCGGCTCTGGGGGCTTTGGCGCCTCGCTCAACGGTCCAGGCCCGGCACTCATCCTCGCCCATTGTGAAGAAGCTGATGAGCCCCAGGAGCTCGTAGGAGGTGCGGATGATCCGCGCTGTAGCCGGCTCTTCAATGCCGAGGTCCGCTAAAAACTCTGTGGCCTCCTCCGCTGACAGCTGAGATATCTCCTGCTCTATCTCGGCGCAGAGGTGGGTTACCGCCACTTTGGGCGAGTTGATGGCTCCGATGAGCTCCGCCGCGAGGGCGTCGCCTTCAGAGATGTCGTCCTCACCGGTGTTAACGACGATGATGAGGGGCTTTAGGGTGAGAAACTGGAAACCCTTGATGATTTTTATTTCATCTGCGGAGAGCTCTACGTCGCGAAGCGGCCGCTCCTCTTCGAGGATGCCCTGGAGCTTTAACATCAGCTCTTTCTCACGCAGCACCTCGTCTGGGACCTTCCCCTTCATCTGTTTGGCGATGCGCTCAAGGCGCGTCTCCACGATGACGAGGTCGGAGAGCAGCATCTCGGAGGTGAGGATCGATACGTCCCTTTTTGGGTCTATGGTCTCCTCCGGGTGGGGAACCATGTCGCTGGCGAACTGCCTCACGACGACCAGGAGCGCGTCGGTGTTTTTAAGGCTCGTCATGACGTCAGAGGAGAGGCCCTTCTCGCCGCCCTTCTCTACCCCGGCAACATCGACATAGTTCACCGTAGTATAGGTCGTCTTTTTTGGCGACCAGATGCGCGCGAGGTCATCCAGGCGGGCATCGGGGACCTTTGAAATCCCCATATTGGCCTTCTTCTTGGAGGAGGCAAAGCCGGTCTCCGCCGAGGAGTTGGTGAGCAGATTAAAGAGTGTGGTCTTCCCCGAGAGGGGGAGCCCGAAGATGCCGATTTCCATTTAAAGCTCCTTTTGGGTGACGAGTGGCGAAACTTGTCCTCTTTTCGCCCCCTTGGCAAGGGGCAGCCTTGCCCGGCGCGCGGGGTTTTGTTACTTTTTTCCTCACTTTGTGAGATAGGTAAACTATATGGCAAAGGTCGCCGTCCACAACCTCGCGGGGTATATGGAGGCCGGAAGCGTTATTCACGGCCTTGATCCGCGCGCCAAATTACTCATCGCACTCCTCGCCATAGGCGGTACGGGGGCGTCGGGTAGCTGGCTTGCGCTTGTGGCGCTCTTCGCCCTGCTCTCTCTTGCCGCGCGGCTCTCGGGGTTGGGGACGCTGGGGCTTGCGGGGAGGATGCGGCCCTTGGCCCTGCTAATCTCCTTTACCGCGATGATGCATTTTTTTTCCACACCCGGCAGGATGCTCCCCGGCTTTCCAATCTGGGGGGTTGGCTGGACGCTTGAGGGCACCGCCGCTGGAGCGGGTGCGGCTATGCAGTTGGCGGCGGCGATTGCTTTTTCGATACTCTTGTCGGCAACGACGAAACCCTTTGAGGTGGCGCTTGGTATTGAATGGGTGCTCTCGCCCTTAAAGTTAATCGGCGTTCCCGTGGCTGACTTGACCAAAGTGCTGAATGTGGCGCTGCGGGCGCTCCCAATTCTCTCTCTGGAGAGGGCGCGGGTAATTAAGCATCTGCCGGGAGATATAAAAAGGCGGGGGTGGGCGCGTTCCCGCCTCTTCGTGGCGGCCCTCCTCGTAAGGAGAGCGCTCTCGACCTCCATATCCATTGAGGCTGCTCGCGAGCTGGAGGGGTATGAGGAGCGGCGGCGGGAGCTTTTGGCCTCTTTGCCGGGCTTTAAGGTTAATGAAATAAAGGGGCTCGCGCTGGGCTGCGCCCCCCTAATCGTAGCGTTTTTTGCCGGGTAACAACCTGGATTTAGGCGGACTCAGTGAGAAACATTCGTCTCACAGTGGAATATGAAGGCACAGGCTTCTCCGGCTACCAATTTCAACCGGAGGACCCCACGGTTCAGGGTGAGCTTGAGCGTGCTTTGGTTGAGCTCACCGGCGCGCCTCACAGGGTGCAGGCTTCCGGCAGGACCGACGCTGGCGTTCACGCGCTGGCGCAAGTCGTAAACTTCCACACGGAGAGCGACCTGCCGCTTAAGGCGTTTCTCCACGGGGTCAACGCTTTTCTGCCCGAAGCCATAAGGGTAAAGAGCGTCGCCGAGATGCCGCTGGACTTCGACAGCCGCCGCTCTGCGGTGCGGAAGACCTACCTCTACAGAATTTACGCTGACCACGCCCCCCCGGTTCTTATGCGTGCTTTTACCTGGTGGATCTATAATAACCTCGATATCGAAGAGATGAGGCGTGGGGCTTCTCACTTGGTCGGCATCCACGACTTCGCCGGGTTCCGCTCCGCAGGGTGCGATTCCCTCACCACCATTCGCGAGATAACCGCCGTTAGGGTTAGCCGAGAGGGTAACCTCATCTCAATAGAGGTTACAGGCAGCGGCTTTTTGCGCAATATGGTGCGAATCATAGTAGGGACGCTCGTCGAAATTGGACAGGGACGCCGAAAAGCGGAGTCGGTGAGCGAGCTTCTCAAAGATTGTGACAGAGGCAAGGCGGGAATCACGGCGCCGCCGCAGGGGCTGCTCTTAAAAGAGGTCTTCTACGGCGACGAGCCGCTGGAGGTATACCCTTGAGCGCCCGCGCGTCGCTCTCCTCTAAGGTTGCCGGGCTTAGGAGACGCATCCTGTTCCTCGGCCTGCTTGCGGTCTTTTCAGAGGCCCTTTGCGGCTTTCTCGCGCCGATTATAATCCTTTCGGGGCTATTCCCGCTCTTTCCGGACCATCCAGTAGCGCTCCTTGCCGGGGCTGCTTTTATGTCGCTCCTGTTGATGGCCTTAACGGCCTACACGGGATGGCGAAGGGTCAGGCCTCTACGTTCATCGGTAGAGGCGGCAACGCTCCTGGGAGCGGATGGAGACATAGTCGAGTTAATCGTCACAGGCAGCGACCTCGCCGGGTGGGGTGAAGAGGGCGCAAGCGCGCGCGGCGCGGATAATGCCCTCGTCGAGGCTCAGATAGAGTTGGCCAAGGAGCGCTCCGCGGCGCTCTCATCATCAGCTGCTTTCCCGCTCTCCCGGAATCTCGCCTCTTTTGTAAAGGGGGCACTCTCAATAATCCTTTTCGTAGTGGTGATTCTGGCTGCTCCTGGCGGATATGAGCGGGCGTTTATGACCCTCTCAGGGGAGGGGCCGAACCCACCTTTGACCGTGGGCAACCTTAGCCTGACGGTCAACCCGCCCGCCTACACCGGCCTTGCGGGGGAGCGCTTGGACGGGGTTAGCGGCGATGTGGAGGGTTACCCTGGCAGCAGTGTCACCCTTGAGGGGCGGCTCGGCTACCCCGTGGATGCCGGACTGTGGGAGGGCCCCGATGGCGTAGCTATTCCGGTTACAGTTTCCGGCGCTCGCTTCAGCGTCTCCTGGATACTTGGTAAGCCCGGGAGTTACCGCTTATCTTTTGAAAAAATGGGCAAAGACGCCCCCGCAAACTTCACCGCCAGGAGCATATCCCTCCTTGAGGATGAGCGTCCGAAGGTATCGCTCCACCTCCCGGAGGCGGACATTGAGGTTCCCGCCGAGGTGGAGGTGGAGGTGGTATGGAGCGGCTCCGACGACTTCTCTGTTAGCCGTGGCGATCTGGTCCTTTCCGGGGCAGAGGAGGTACGCATACCGCTCGACATGAAGGCGGGGCCGGAGGTGGAAGGACGCCGCTCCTTCCTCCCCATAGCTTATCCCTCGCTGGGTGACGGCGCATACCTCAAGGTCGAACTCTACGATTCAGATGATGTGACGGGCCCTAAAAGCGGCGCTTCAAAATCCATCTACATCTCCTTTTTGAGCCAGCGCAAGCTGAGGGCCGACCTCGAAGCGCTGGAGGAGCGTCTATTTGAAGCAATGCTCTCCTACCTTGGAGACCACCTGGAAAACCTAGCGCCGGGCGAGGATGAAAAAAGCGCCCTTGAGGAGACCGGCAGAAAGCTCCTCACCCTCCTCGATGCGCTTACTGAACGGGCGGCGGCCGGGCTGGACGAGGGGGTTTTCGGCATGAGCGCGGTGGCGACGATTGAGGTGTCGCTGCGCCGCGCAGTTGACCTATACCTCACGGGAGAGGGCAACGCGCAGCTACTCATCGGCGAGCTTGAGCGGGATATCCTATTTATCGACGACCTACTGAAAAATCTCCGCATGGAGGAGGCGCTGACCCTGGGTGATGAGCTCTCAGCCCTTCAAACCGACCTCTTTGAGCGGATGATGATGGGGGAGGACACCGAGGCGCTGATGGAGGCGGTGGAACAGATAGAAAACATGCTCCAGGAGATATTCAAGAAAATCTCCTCGCAGGAGGGGGAGATGCCCGACTCCTTCGCCAACTCCGATGCTGTCAAGGAGCGCCCGGACGACGAGATGAGCTCCCTTTTAAAAGAGCTTAAAGAGGCGCTTGAAAAGGGTGACCGTGAGAGGGCGGCGAAACTCGCCGAAGAGCTTATGGAGACCCTTAACAAGTGGCTGGAGGAGCTTGAGGGCGCGGCGGATGAGTCTATGAATGGTGAGCTATCTCCGGAGATGAAGGAGCTCCAGGCCCTTATGAGCAGAGTTACCGGTGCCATGGCGGAGCAGGAGAGAATTCTTGGCGAGACGCGCAAACTTACCGAGGAGGCGGCCCTTGAAGCGCTTAGGGCTTTCAAAGAGCGTGAGGCCGATTGGCTGGCCGAACAGTACAAGCGTATCACGCTCGCCGAGAACAACTTCAGGGCCATGGAGCGCCTGGTTGACCGCGAGGCCCTGCACGGAAAGGAAGTGGAGCAGGCGCTGAAGGATAGCTACCTCGATGCGCGTAAACACTTCTTCGATACCGGGCGCGCGTTGAGGGAGGACCTTAGAAACGACCTCGGCGGTGCGTTGGCGAGGGCGAAAATTTTCCCGGAAGCGCTTGACAGGATAAGGGACCTTACGCGGGAGCACGTGGCCGGCCAGCCGCCGGGCAACCCGCTGGAGGAGGCCCGGGCAAGGTACGAAGAGCTTTACGGGGGCGCGCGGGAGGCGTTGGAGGCGATAATCGGAGATCTGGAAGAGCTCCTGGCCGGCAGGGACGACTACCTGGAAGCAACTGCGTTGGAGGCACTTAAATCGCTTGCCGGGGACGAGGAGAAGTTAAAAAAAGGTATTGGAGATATAGAGGAGGCGCTCGGGGAACTCGCGGGCAAGAGCCCCTTCATCCCCGGCGACCTTTCTAAAAAGGCGGGAGAAGCGGGCAAGAGCGCGGGTGAAGCCGGTAAATTTATGGGGGAGGGCGCCCCTTTCGCGTCGCTGCCGGGGCAGGGGATGACCATACAAAAGCTCTCCGAGCTTGCAAAGGGTATGGAGGATGCCTCCAATGGGGCACAGCCGGGAGCCGGAAGGGGCGGGGGCGGCAACCGCCCTCACGGGCAGGACGGCCTCGACCGCTCCCGGGTCAAACTCCCCGCCGAAGTGGAGGCCGAGCAGTGGAGGGCCTTCCGCGAGGATGTCCTCAAAAGGATGAGAGAGGGCAACTATCCTAAGAATTACGAGGAAGAGGTTGAGCGCTACTATAAGAGGCTAATCAAATGAGGCGGGTCAAGAGAGTTGCCACGATTATTTTGGCGGCGGTCTTCATCTTCGCCGGCGCTGTTTCAGCCAGGGAGGTCTACGGGCTCTCATCGGGTACGGTTGATTTTTACACCGGCAACGCCCTCCTGGAAGAGTGGCGCATACCGGAGGCGAGGGCCTTTGTAGACGATCTGATGGAGCGAACACCCGAGGACACCTCGGCGCTCCTTCTGGACGGGCATGTGCGCTTTTTCGAGGGCGACTACAAGGGGGCGTTGAAGAGGCTTGACGAGGTGGGGGTCACCGGGGCATTCCGCGAGCTCGTAAAGGTCACCTCGGATATAGCGGCGGGTTTTAAATCAAGGAGCAGCGAGCACTTCGAGATCTTCTGGGAGAACCCCAAGGATGAGGTGCTGGCGGAACCCGCGCTTGAGGGGCTCGAAGCATCATACAGCGAGCTCTCGAAACTCCTGGGTTTTCGGCCAGAGGGTCGAGTGAGAGTAGAGATATATCCCACCGTGGCGGATTTTACAGCCGTCTCGACCCTAACCCGCGAGGAGGTTGAGACCTCCGGCACCATTGGCCTCTGCAAATTCAACAGGCTAATGATTACGAGCCCTCGGGCTACCTTTTTCGGCTACCGGTGGCGTGACACCCTCTGCCACGAATTCGCGCACCTGGCTGTTTTCAGGCTAAGCGGAGGCAACGCGCCGATCTGGATTCATGAAGGGCTCGCCCGCTATTTCGAGGGGTCCTGGCGGGGGCGGAGCGGGCGTATGACGCCCTTTGCCCTCAACCTGCTCTCCAAGCGCTATAGCGAGGGCACCTTGATCCCGCTGGACAAGATGAGCCCTTCGGTGGCGAAGCTCCCCTCCGCTGAGGACACTTCGCTGGCTTTTGCCGAGGTTGGCACAATGGTTTCATACCTAATCGAGCACAGGGGCGGAGAAGCGCCCAGGCGGCTCTTGGCGCAACTTGCCGAAGGGCGCGGCGACAGGGAGGCTTTCTCGGAGGTATGGGGTGGTACATTTGCCTCCTTTGAGGAGGAGTGGCGGCAGTGGGTGGAGAAGCTATCCGTACCCGCGGAGGATTTGGAGGTCATGGGAATAGCCTTAAAAGATTCCGGCGGCGAGCCGGAGCAGGGCAAAATACCAGACCCTGAGGCCAAGGACTATACGCGGCTTGGCGATATGCTGCGCACCCGTGGGCGTATGGAGGCCGCCTCCGTGGAGTACGAGAAGGGCTTTAGACTGCTGCCCGATAACCCGGCGGTTGTATCAAAATATGCGCTGGGGAGGATATTTCTTGGAGAGTACCAGGCAGCGCTTGATGCGGTGGCTCCGGTAATCTCCCTCTACGAGGACCGGAGCTCCTTGTGGATGAGAAAGGGGGAGGCGCTACTCGCCCTTGAGCGGTATGATGAGGCGGCCTCGGCCTTTAACGAATTGATGGAGATAAATCCCTTCGACGAGCCCGGCAGGGTGGGCCTCGTAAGAGCCCTTAGCGGAAGCGGGCGCGAAGAGGAGCATGCTCGCGCGGTCAAGGATTTGGAGCTGATCACCGGAGGCGCGCCCTCGGGGGCGCACCCATAAGGAGGACTTTCTTATATGAGCGGCAACATGGATTCACTCAACGGCAAGGAACTCGTGGCCTCGGCGGTAGAGGCGAGAGCGAGGATTACTAAAGAGATATCCAGAGTCATCGTGGGGCAGGGGAAAGTCATAGAGCTTCTACTGGTGTCGCTCTTCTCAAGGGGGCATGGCTTATTCATCGGCGTGCCGGGGCTTGCAAAGACCCTTCTGGTGCACACCCTCGCCGACGCGCTGGATATGGATTTCTCCCGAGTACAGTTCACCCCGGACCTTATGCCCTCCGATATCACCGGCACGGAGATATTGGAGGAGGATCCCGCCTCAGGAAAGCGCGTCTTCAACTTCGTAAAGGGGCCGATCTTCACCAATATCCTCCTCGCCGACGAAATAAACCGAACCTCACCAAAGACTCAGGCAGCGCTCCTTCAAGCTATGCAGGAGTATAAGGTGAGCGCCGGCGGCACCGACCACGCGCTATCACAGCCTTTCCTTGTCTACGCTACCCAAAACCCCATAGAGCAGGAGGGTACCTACCCGCTCCCAGAGGCGCAGCTGGACCGCTTTATGTTCTCCATAGAGGTCGGCTATCCCGATATGGAGGAGGAGATGGAGATAGTGACCCGCACCACCTCAGGCGACCCCGAACCAGTCGCAAAGGTGCTCGGCCCAGAGGAGATAGTAGCTTTCCAGCGCGCCGTGCCCAAGGTCCCCGTTGCCGACGTTGCGGTCAAGTACGCAGTGGACCTCGTCCGCGCGACGCGCCCCGGCGATGGGGCGATTAAAGCGGTGAACGAGTGGGTGGCGTGGGGGGCCGGACCTCGCGCGGCGCAGCACCTCGTTCTCGGCGCGAAGGCACGGGCCCTCCTCGACGGGCGCTATGCAGCGGGCCCGGAGGATGTAAAGGCGCTTATGCTCCCGGTCTTAAAGCACCGCGTCGTCCCCAACTTCAGGGCCGAGGCGCAGCGAGTCGGGGTGGATGAGATTATCGGCGAGGTGGCGGAGAAGATAAGGGTTGCTTGAGCGGTCACACATATACGACGACGCGCTTGTAGCGCGGCTTGGCGGCGTGCCATTAACGGGAGTGCCTACCAACTTCCCCCAGCGGGGTGTCCACACCTCACAGCGGCGCGGCGCGAGTCTGGAGTTCTCCGAGCATACAGAGTATGTCCCCGGCGACGACTTGAGAAATCTGGATTGGAAGGTCTACGGGAAGTCAGACCGTTATTTCGTCAGGCGCTTTGAGGACGAGCGTTTACAGCGCGCACTCATACTGGTTGACGCGTCGGGGTCGATGTCCTATGGGGGCAGCCCGGATTCTCTTGAGGGCTCGAAATACCACCTCGCCGCAAGAGTTGCCGTTGCGCTCTCCTCAGCGCTCCTTAGACAGGGCGATGCCGTTGGGCTGGCGATCTTCGGGGAAGGGGAATCTCTCCTTACTCCTCGCGGCGGCGCCGCCCAGCTGGAGGCGATAATAGAGCTTCTTCTGGGGGCCAGACCGGGGGGCAACGCTCGCTTTAGTGAGCGGCTGCCATCTCTCAGGGAGCGCATCGGAGCTCCGGCAACCCTCTACGTGTTAAGCGATTTTCTTGACGAGGAGGTGGAGGGGTTAAGGGAGCTGTCGCTGCTTAGAGCCAGGCGTCTTTACCCGAAATTGATACAACTCCTTCACCATGATGAGATAAATCTTCCCTTCGAGGGGACCACGCGCTTTCGCGACCTGGAGTCCTCCGCTGAGCTGGCTGTCGACCCGGAGGCGATTCGCCGCGCCTACTTTGAAGAGATCAAGGAGTTTGTCGAAGGCGTTGCGGCGACTGCGTACTCATCGGGGCTGCCCTATGCCTTTATCCGCGACTCCGTAGAGGCTGGCGAGGAGCTGCCGCTCCTTTTGTTGTCAAGGGAGGGCAGGTAGTGGATTTTTTAAGGCCCGCCCTGCTTTGGGGGCTCGCGGCACTCTCTCTGCCCATACTCATACATCTGCTCGGGAGCAGGAGAAAGAGGGTGGTCTACGTAGGCACGCTGCGCTTCATTGAGCGGGCCAGCGCGCGAGCTGCGGCAAAGTGGCGGCTCCGCAGACTCTTATTACTGCTCGCGCGGCTTCTCTCTCTCCTCTTCCTTGTGGCCCTATTCGCGGGGCCCGGCGTAGTGGTCGACTCCGCCGGGGTGCTTTTAAAGCGGGTGGTGCTCTTCGACACTTCCCCCTCCATGGGGCAACTTATAGAGGGGCAAAGGGGTTTGGAGATCGGCAAGGCGCTGGTGGGCGACTATATGAACGGTCTGCCGGAGGGTAGTAGGATAGCTTTGATAACGACTGCCAAGGATACCGCCGGTCAAGAACCTTTTGTTTCGCCGGAGATTATAAGTGGCTCGCTTGTCGACCTTGACCTTTCACCCGAAGACGCCGGGCTCGTCTCAGCCATCGAAAGGGCCTCCGCGCTTTTGACCGCAGAGGGCGGCGGTGAGGTTTTAGTAGTAACCGACATGCAGAGAAATTCATGGCGGGCGGTAGAAGGACTAAGAGAAGCGCCGTATCCGGTGAAGGTTGTTGATGTAGGCGGCGGCGCGACAAATCGCTGGGTCGCATCGGTGGCACAGCAGGGCGGTCGCATCCGCGTCACCCTTGGCGCATCCGGGGCCGATGTTGCGGATGAGGTGACGGTAACAATGTCAACACCCTCAGGGGAGGCCCTTACCTCATTTTCAGAGCGCGGAGAGGTTAACTTCACACCCACGCTTGAAACGCCGCTCTCCACGCTCGACATAGTCGTCGACCCCGGCGGGGCGCTGGCTGAGGACGATACCCTGCAATTTGTCGCGACCACAGACCCCGTTATAAAATTGCTCCTCGTAAATGGCGACCCAAGCGAGTTCCGCCTGATGGATGAGACCCTGTTTTTGCGCCAGCTCTTATCGTCGGGTGGGCGTGTCCAGAGCCGCTTTGCGACTCGGACGGTGCGCCTCTCCTCACTTACCGCAGATGACCTTCAAGGTGCCGACGCGGTGTGGCTTGCCAACCCCGGCGAGATGGAGACGCCCATTGCGTCAGCTCTCCTGAAGCGGGTGGAGGAGGGGATGGGTTTGATAATCTCCGCAGGAGAAAACCTCGACCCGGAGGGAGGTGCGGGCACGCTGACAAAGCTCCTGCCGACCCCCCTTCGCGACAGCGTAATCCTGGGCGGCGAGGATGTCACCCGTGCGCCCTATGAAGAGATTGACCTCCAGAGCTTTACCGCACCCTTCGAGGATTTCTCGACCGGCGAGCTGGCGCTGATCGCTGAGGCGAAGACAAATGGTTACTGGCTAACCGACTCAGCGCTCTCCGAGGGAGTAAGGGTGTTGGCGCGCTTCTCCAATCAGGCTCCCCTGCTTGTTGAGCGCCGGGAGGGCATCGGCAGAGTAATCCTCCTCACTACAACCATAGACCGGGACTGGTCCGACCTCTGTTTAAGGCCTTCTTTCCTCCCTCTGGTTGAAAGAACGCTGCTCTATGTCACGGGCAATTTGAGGAACGAAACGTTGCCCTACATGGTCATAGGTATCGATGAGCTGAAGCCGCCAATAGAGGTGGTTGAAGTGGAGTCTCCCTCCGGGCTACGGACAACCCTGCGCCCCGACTCACCACCATTTACGCCAACCGAGACGGGAGCGCACCGCCTCCTCATCTCGGAGCGGTGGATCGGCGGTTTTGTAGCCCGCTTCGATCCAGGTGAGTCTAACCTCTCCCGGATATCCGGTGAGGAGCTCCAGATGCTGGGGGAAAAGAGCGGGGTCACCTTCTCTGCGCTTGACTCTTCGCAGGGGAGCGGCAGACGGGACCTCTCGCCGCTAATCGCGCTTTTGCTTGCTTTAGCCATGGTCGCAGAGGCGCTGCTCTCCGGTAGATGGAGCCGCATCAAGGGGTCACCCCCCATGGATGTAAAGGGGGGCTTTAGCCGTGACCGATGAGATGATTACACGAAGGCGCTTCCTCTTCTCGATGGGGGGCACCATGCTCGCCTTCGCCGGAATGAACGGCAGGCCGATGGTTGGCGGCACCCCATATTTTAATTGGGCCCAGCTGAAATACCCGGGCGCGTGGAACCCAAACCCCAACGCCGCCTCAAGGCTGCTCTCCGAGGTCAGGCGGCGCACATCGGTGGAGTGCGGCGTAAGGGTCAGGGAGATAGCCCCCGGCGCCTCCGCCCTTTACGACAACCCCTTCCTCTACATATCCGGCAGGGGAGACTTTCCCGACCTCGGCAGGGATGCGGCGAGGTGGCTAAGGCGCTATGTGGAGGCCGGAGGCTTCATCTTCATAGACGACGCGACCGGCAGCGACGACTCCGGCTTTGCGCGGGGAGTGAGCGCATTTCTGGCCGAGGCCTTCCCCGGCGAGCCGCTTGCGCCGGTCTCGACGGAGAGCGCCCTCTTTCAGTCTTTCTACCTTTTGAAGTCAGCGCCGGGCAGGAGGGTCGTAAGGCCAATCTTCACCGGTATAGAGCGGGAAGACCTGACTCCGGTGCTCTTTTCTTACAATGACCTCTTAGGGGCGCTGGACGGCGACAAGCTAGGAGGCTATACGCACCCCCAGCTCTCCGGCGGCGAGCGCCAGCGGGAGCTCTCTATCCGCATGTGCGTAAACATAATCCTCTATGCCCTCACAGGTAATTACAAGAAGGATCAGGTACACATCCCCTTCATCCTGAAGAGGAGAAAAAGATGAACGCGCCGGGCAGTTGGGAGCTAATAAACTCCTCTCCCCAGTGGCTTTTGGCCGTAGCGGCCATTGCCCTTATTGCGTTGATCTCTTCGCTAACTTCGGGGCGAGGGGTAAAGGGCGGGCTCAGATATATCCTTATCCTCATAAGGCTTCTTGCCGTGGGGGCGGTGGCGGTGGCGATACTGAGGCCAGCCCAAAGCGTGGATTTGACGAGGCGCAACTACCCGCCCATCGCAATCGTAATGGACGACTCCTCATCCATGTCCACGGGCGCTTCGCCGCTTTCCCTGTCGGCTTTAAGTTGGAGGGAGAGGGTTGCCGCCAACCTCACCGGGCTTGGCGAGTTCTACCGTCTGGAGGAGTGGCGCATAGGCGAGCCTCCAGCAAAGGTCGAAGCGGGTACGCCGGAGGAGTTCTCACGCGAATCCAGCCCCATCGGCGCTTCGCTTGAGGCGATTTCGCGGCTCACACCCGACCTCGCAGGTATAATCCTGTTAACCGACGGCCAGGATACTGAACGCCCGGGCGAGGGCCCTCCCTCATTGCCCGTGCCCGTCTACCCCATAATGCTTGAGGGAGGCGAAGTGGAGGATATGTGGATCGAGGAGGTTAAGACCCCCCCGGTCGGCTTCATAAGGACTCCGGTTGAAATCAGGGTCTCCATACGCTCCGAAGGTATGGGGAAAGGCAGCTCCACCCTGACGCTTTTCGAGGGCGATAGCCCTGTAGAATCCATCGATGTAGAGACGATTGACGGCGAAAATGAGGTAGAGCTTCTATTCACGCCCAGAAGAACGGGGCGAAAGGCCTACTCGATAAAGCTATCTCCACGCGAAGGGGAGCGCTCACTCGCCAACAACGGCGCCTCCTTTTCCCTCAGCGTCATAAGGGACAAAACCCGGGTGCTACTCGTAGCGGGAACTCCAACCTGGGATGTTAAATCTTTGAGGAGGAGGCTGCGGCAAGACCCCTCGGTGGACCTCATCACCTTTCTCATTTTAAGGACGCCCAGCGACCTTTCAATAGTCCCCGAGGATGAACTATCCCTTATTCCTTTTCCGACTCGGGAGCTCTTTGAGGAGGAGCTTGACTCCTTCGATGCGGTTATCTTCGCCAACTTCAACTACTCACCCTTCGTGCCGGGCCAGTACCTACAGAATATAGTCAACTTCGTCACCGAAGCCGGAGGCGGCTTTGCCATGCTGGGAGGCGACCGCTCCTTCTCCCGCGGCGGCTACGAGGGGTCGCCCATAACCAGCATCTTACCGGTTGAGATTTCGGGGGCGTTGCCCGGAAGAGGGTACAACCCCTCCACCTTCAGGCCGAGGCTGACCGAAGCTGGAGCATCACACCCGATCTTTCAGTGGCGCGGCGATAGCGAGGAAAACCAATCACTTTTCGCCTCGCTCCCGGAGCTCAGCGGTCTAAACTGGGCCCTTAGGGCTTCGCCCGGCGCTATTGTCCTCGCCGAGGACCCAGCCTCGAAAAACGAGTATGGCCCTGCCCCGGTCATTGCGCTGGGTGAATTCGGCTCCGGCAGGACGATGGCGGCGTTAACCGATTCGCTATGGAAGTGGGGCCTTACCAATGAGGGCCGGGGGGGTGACGGCGAAGTTTACCGGGACTTCTGGTCGCGCACGTTGCGCTGGCTGATGCACGACCCGGATATGGAGTTAGTCCGGCTATCATCTCCGCCCTCGGGGATCTCGGCCGGTGAGGAGGTGTCTTTTAGAGCGCGCATCTTCGATAGAAGCTATGCGCCCGCAAAGGGGGCCACGGTCAAGGGAACGCTCTTAACCTCGCGGGCAAAGGCGACGCCGCTTAAGTGGCGCGACTTAGGCGACGGCGAATATGAATCTGAACCCGTAAAGCTCTCCACCGATGGCATATACCACCTTGAAGCGGAGGGGCTGGGCGATGGGGGCCTCCTTGGCCGTGATGAACTCTCATTTCCCGTCGAGCGTCAGGGGCGCGAGGGGATGCGCCTGGGTGTAAACGAGGAATACCTAAAGGGGCTTGCTTCAAGGAGTGGAGGCATGGTTTACGAGGCGGCGGACGAGGGTATCTTCGATACGCTCGCAGCGCGGGGGGCTGGAGAGGTCGAGGTGGTGGGGAGGAAGGTTGCCGAGCCTTGGGCAAACTCAATCTTTCTCCTCTTGTCGCTCCTACTGCTTGCAGCCGATTGGGCGCTGAGGCGCTTCTTTGAATGAACGCCCGGGTAAAAGGCGGCAGAGGGATGCTTTTTGTTGCCTCGGTAGAGCCTTTCCTTGACCGAATGACCGCAGTTTTGCTAACAATGCTCTCTCTTAACCTCGTAATGGATTGGTCTTGATACATGGGAATTTTACGGTCGCCCCAAGAGGCGATTATCTGGATTTTCGCTATATTAATCGCCATCACTATCCATGAAGCGTCACACGCATGGATGGCGGACAGGCTTGGCGACCCCACGCCTCGCAACGCGGGTAGGCTAACGCTAAATCCCATCGCCCATATTGACCCTATAGGGGCGATAATGTTCATCATCGCGAGGATCGGCTGGGCAAAGCCGGTGCCGATAAATCCCTCTTATTTTAGGAAGCCCCGGCGCGACGATTTCCTTGTCAGCGCCGCTGGACCGGCGTCCAATATCGTGACGGCGCTTATAATGGCCTTGATCTTCAAGGGGCTTCTGCTTTGGTCGCCGCCGATGGGGCACGCGGCGGATACCCCGTCAGCGCTCTTTTTCGCCACCAAGGTCGCCTACATCTCCGTCTGGCTAAACGTAGGGCTCGCTTTTTTCAACCTCATTCCGGTGCCGCCCCTCGACGGCTCGGGGATTCTAATGTCGCTTTTGCCCCCCCATATGGCGCTTAGTTACAGGCGCATCGCGCCCTATGGGATTTTGATACTGCTTGCCCTCTTCTTTACCGGGATCATAGGTAAAGTGCTTTTCCCAATTATAGATTCGGTAGTGGGGGTAATGCTGGGCTGATGAACGAACAGGATGAGCGCCAGCTGCTCCTCTTCGGGGAGGACAACACCTACCTCGTGCGCCTCGAAGGGTTCGAGGGGCCGCTTGAGCTGTTGCTCCTGCTCATACGAAAGCATAAGTACGACATCTACGACATACCAATCGCCGCGATACTAAGGGAGTATCTGAGGGTCATAGAGGAGATCCAGAAGGTAGATATAGACCTCGCCGGGGAATTTCTTGTTATGGCGGCGACACTGGCGCAGATAAAATCGAGAATGCTCATACCTAAGCACCTAGAGGAGGAGGCCGAGGAGGGCGAAGACCCTCGCGCCGAGCTCGTCAGGCGGCTCCTGGAGTACGAACGGTTCAGGGAGGCGGCGAAAAACCTCTCGGATACCCCGCGGCTCGGAAGGGATGTCTTCACCCGTTCCGGTCCGCCGGAGGGCCAGGAGATAGGGCGCCCAGAGCAGAAGATAGAGGCGGACCTCTTCAACCTTCTACTGGCCTTTAAAGAGGTTTTGAAGGAGGCTTCGGAGGAGTTCATCCACGAAGTTTCGAGACAGCGGATGACTACGCAGGAGGCGATGACGGAGCTTCTGGAGCGTTTCAGCGGCGTGCAGCCCGGCGAGCGTTTAAGCTTCAGAAGCCTCTTTGCCGGAGTCAAGAGTAAGGATAGATTGATAGCACTCTTCATGGGGCTACTTGAGCTGGTGAGGATGCGCGCAATCAAGGTTGAGCAGCCCGTGGCATTTGGTGAGATAATTATCGTCGCGACCCCTGCGGAGGAAGATTAACGTATGGACCGGACTACTTTGATAAGAGCCCTTGAGGCGGTCCTCTTCGTCTCCTCCGAGCCTATCCCGATGAACAGGTTGACGCAGCTCTTTGAGGAGGAGGGAGTTGATCCCGCCGAGGTCAAAGACGCCGTGGCCGCCCTAAAGCGCGATTTCATGGGCAGGGGAGTCGAGCTTAAAGAGATCGGCGGAGGATTGCAATTTAGAACAAGCGACGAGGTCGCGTCCTTTATTGCCCGCCTTGAGATGCCTCGCCCGGCGCGCCTCTCACAGGCAGCCATGGAGACTCTTGCTATTGTCGCCTACCGGCAGCCGGTGACTCGCGCCGACTCCGAGGAGGTGCGCGGCGTTGATTGCGGCGCGGTTATGCGTACACTCCATGAAAAAGGGCTCGTTAAGATAGTCGGTAAGAAAGATGTCCCCGGCAGGCCGATGCTCTATGGGACCACAAAGAAATTTTTGGAGCTCTTCGGCCTCTCGTCGCTGACCGATCTGCCCACCCTTAAAGAGATTGAAGAGCTGGTTGCGCCAGCAGAAGACGGCGAGGAGGGCGAGGAAGAGCTGGACCTCGCCGGTAACCTCCCCGTGCAGCAGCGGCTCCCTGAAACACCGAACCGCCCTCTGGAGCTCCCGGAGCTCCCACTGGATGAAGATGGCTGAAGAGAGATTACAGAAAGTTCTCGCGGCGCGCGGCGTCGCCTCCCGGCGCGGCTCCGAAGAGCTGATAGCGAAGGGGCGGGTACGCGTTAACGGCGAGGTGGTTAAAGAGATGGGCGTCAAGGTCGACCCCGACAGGGATATGATCGAGGTCGACGGCGTCGTCGCCGGCAAGGTGAAGGGCGGCCCCGTAGTCGTCATTCTAAATAAGCCCGCCGGGTACACCACCACAGTGAGCGACCCCCATGCAGAGCACACGGTCATGGAACTGGTTGATTTGGAGGGGCGGCGCGTTTACCCCGTCGGCAGACTCGACAGGGAGTCTCGCGGGCTGTTGCTGCTCACCGATGACGGCGACCTTGCCTATAAGCTCACCCACCCCAGCCACGGAGTCGAGAAAAGCTACCGGGTCTGGGCCAGGGGAAAAATGGGCCAGAAGGAGATCGAGCGGATGACCACCGGCATAGAGCTCGAAGATGGGACTACAGCGCCCGCAAAGGTGGTGGACGTACGCATCGAGGGGCAGAAGGTGCGCTTCGATATCACGATCAAGGAGGGCAAAAAGCGTCAGATACGCCGGATGGTCAGGGCGCTTGGAGGCCACGTCCATGACCTCTACCGTTTCTCCTTCGGCGGCATTGAAATTGGAGATCGCCCTGAGGGGGGGTGGCGGCATCTCTCAAGGCGTGAACTCGCCAAGCTGCGTGGCGAGGCGGCAAAGGTCAAGACAAACAGAGGACGCAGGGGCTCGCAAAAGCGGAGCCCGGAGGATTAGGCTTGTCGGGTAAAGATGATATGAAAGAGAAGCTCCAGGGGTTAAGGGCCGGGATAGATTCCCTCGACGGGAGGATTCTCGAACTTCTCAATGAGCGCGCCAAACTCGCGATTGAGGTGGGCGCCATCAAGCGCGAGAAGGAGGCGAAGACCTTCTACGTACCCTCAAGGGAGGAAGACCTTGTACGGAGGCTTAAGGAGTTAAACACAGGCCCCTTCCCCGGCGCGGCGATCCGTCCCGTCTGGAAGGAGATCATCTCCGCCTCGCTTTCACTGGAGGAGCCCCTGAATGTCGCTTACCTCGGCCCAAACGCCACCTTTACCCATCAGGCGTGCAGAAAGCAGTTCGGACTATCGGCGCGCTACGTGCCGGTGACCTCCATCTCGGAGGTCTTTGATTTCGTGGAGAAGGGCAAGGCGGATTTCGGGGTAATACCGGTGGAGAACACCACCGAGGGGGTAGTCTCCAACACACTCGACAACTTCCTCGATTCGCAAAGTAAAATAGTGGGCGAGGTCCTGCTCCGCATATCCTTGAACCTGCTGAACAAGAGCGGCTCCAAGGAGAGCATCTCAAGGGTCTACTCGCACCCCCATGCGCTACCGCAATGCCGGGAGTGGCTGGAGGCCAACCTGCCCGGCATACCGGCTCTTGAAGCCTCATCCACTGCGCAGGCGGCGCGCATAGCGGCGGATGACGACTCCGCCGCCGCGGTCGCAGGCGCCCTCGCGGGGGAGCTATACGGCCTTGAAACCGTAGAGGCCAAAATCGAGGACAATCCCAACAATTACACTCGTTTTTTGGTAATAGGCCGAGAGATACCGGAGCCCGGCAAGGTCAATAAAACCTCGCTTCTCTTCGCGGTAAAGGACCAGGCGGGAGCGCTCTACCACATGCTCCGCCCCTTTTATGACAACAGCGTAAACCTCACCAAGATAGAGTCGCGCCCGATGCGTAAAAAAGCGTGGGAGTATGTCTTCTTCCTGGATTGCGAGGGGCATGTGAGCGAGGAGCCGCTACAGCTGGCGATAAAGGGGCTTGAGGAGGTTTGCCAGTTCGTCAAGGTCCTCGGGTCCTACCCCGCCGCCGAGGGGTTGAAGGGTGGCGAGTAATGGGTAAAGGCAGATTCAGCGGCCTCGTGGCCCCACAGATACTTGAGCTCTCCCCATATAAACCCGGCAAGCCAATCGAGGAGCTTAAACGCGAGCGAGGCGTCGAGCGGGTGGTAAAGCTCGCCTCTAACGAGTCCCCCGTCGGGCCGTCACCGGCGGCGGTGAAGGCGCTTAATGAGTTCGCGCCGAAGATGAATATCTACCCCGACGGGTTTGGCTATGAGCTTAAAGTAGCAATCTCGGAGAAGTGGGGGGTCGGGATTGATTCCATTGTGCTCGGCAATGGCTCAAGCGAGATAATAGAGATGTGCGTGCGACTCTTCGTGAAGCCGGGAGGGAGCGTAGTCCTCGCGAATCCCTCCTTTTCAATATACAAGCTCGCGGCGATAGCGCAGGGGGCCAAGGTAATAGATGTGCAGCTTGACGGGCACGGCGTCGACCTCGGCGGAATCCTCGCCTCCATCGAGGCGGATACCTCTCTCGTTATCATCGGCAACCCCAATAACCCCACGGGAACTTCGCTTGTAAAAAGCGAATGGGAGGATTTCTTAGCCGCAATGCCGGAGGGGGTCGTCATCCTCCTCGACGAAGCTTATGCGGAGTATGCCGAAAGCCGGGAGGCCGTTGATGGAATAGAGTACATCGGCGGCGGCAAGCCGGTGGTGGTAGCTAGAACATTCTCCAAGGCTTACGGCCTGGCGGCGCTCAGACTTGGGTACGGCTTCGCCCACCCGGAGCTTGTCGACTATATGAACCGCCTAAGGCTGCCCTTCAACGCCAATGGAGCCGCGCAGGCCGCCGCCAAGGCGGCGCTCGCCGATGAAGAGCATATCGCCCGCGCGCTCAGGGTGAACGCGGAGGGCAGGCGCAAGCTTTACGACTTCTTTGATGCAGAGGGGATCCAGTACGTGCCCTCCGACGCCAACTTTATCCTGGCCCTGGTGGGAGACGGCGACGCCCTCTTCGAGGCGATGCTGGATGAGGGTGTGATAATCCGCTCGGCGGCCTCCTTCGGGGCGCCGGGATGGGTGCGGGTCACCATCGGGCTACCGGAGGAGTTGGATATCTTCATGGATGCCTTCAGGAAGGTCTACCCCCGCCTAAAGGGAGGGGTTGAGTAATGGCTAAAAAAGAAGTCCGTGCCTCGGGGCCCCTTAGGGGTGATGTGCGTGTGCCGGGGGATAAGTCCCTCTCGCATCGGGCGCTCCTCTTCCCTGCGCTAGCTGAGGGGACCTCAAAGGTCAGGGGGTTGCAGGGGGGCCTTGACGTACGCGCTACCCGCGATTGCCTTACAAGGCTAGGAGTGGTCTTTCGGGAGGAGGAGGGGGCGCTGTTGATCGAGGGACGTGGTATCGGCGGACTCTCGGAACCCGAAGTGATACTTGACTGCGCCAACTCAGGGACCACAATGCGCCTCATGTCGGGGGTTTTGGCGGGTCATCCCTTTCTTTCGGTGCTTACCGGAGACGAGCACCTTATAAAGCGCCCGATGGCGCGTGTCCTGGACCCCCTTCGCGAGATGGGCGCGCTGGCCCTTGGGCGGCGCGAGGACACCCTGGCCCCGCTGGTTTTCCGAGGCGGCTCGCTGCGCTCTCTGACGTGGAAGAGCCCGGTTGCCTCAGCGCAGGTCAAATCAGCGATCCTCCTCGCCGGGCTACATGCCCGTGGGGTGACCTGGGTAGAGGAGCCAAAGCCCACACGCGACCACACCGAGCGTATGCTGGGTGGAATGGGCGCAAAGGTATTCTACGAGGACGGAAATCGCGTAGGAATAAAGGGCGGTGGGAGCCTAAGCCCCATAGAGATGGATGTTCCCGGCGACCCCTCATCGGCGGCTTTCTGGGCTGGCGCGGCGCTGATGGTTCCGGGCTCCGACGTCACCATACGGAATATTTGCTTAAATGAGGGGCGCACAGGTTTTTTCAACCTCCTCCGGCGTATGGGGGCGGAGGTTGAGGTCAAGGCCACACACGAGGCCGCAGGGGAGCCCGTCGGCGACGTCAGGGTGCGTTACTCAACCCTTGAAGCTATTGAGGTGTTGCCCGAGGAGGTGCCAGCCGCGATAGACGAGTTCCCGGTCTTCGGGGCGGTGGCCTCGATAGCCAGGGGGGAGACGGTCATTCGCGGCGCCGAGGAGCTGCGCTTCAAGGAATCCGATAGGATCGAGGCGGTCGCCGGAGAGCTTGCAAAGGCTGGGGTGCCGGTCAAAACCTTTGAGGACGGGATGGCTATCACCGGCTTGGCGAAACTTTCACCCGCCACCTTCAGCTCACATGGAGACCACCGCTTGGCGATGTCGATGGCCGTTCTCAGCCTGGCGATTCCGGGAGGGGGAGTTGTCGAGGGGGCGGAGGCTGCGTCGGTATCATATCCGGAGTTTTGGAATACCCTGGCGACGCTATCGGCTAAGTAGCCTCGCTGCGAAAGAGAGATAAATTGTCCGAGGAAGTAAAGAAGAAGGGCTTTTTCAAGCGACTCTTCTCCTCCCGCGAGGAGGAGCCGAAGGAGCTGTCCGGCGATGAGGAGGCCGGGGAGCTTCAGGAAGCCTCTGAAGATTCGGCCACCGGCGAGCCTCCTCTCTTCGAGGAAGAGGCCGGGGATGAAGAGCCTGAAGCGCTGGCGCTTGAAGAAGCAACCGGGGATGAAACCTCTTCAGAGAATCATCCCAAAGCAGATGAGCCAGAGCGGGATGAAGAGGTGGAGGAGGAATTCACAGCGGCCCCAAAGGAGGGCGGTGGCCTCTTCGGGAGGCTGCGCGCGGGGCTCTCCAAAACCCGAGGAGGGTTGGTCTCTTCTCTTGACCGCGCCCTTTTCGGTAAAAAGATAGTGGATGAGGAGACGCTGGAGGAGCTGGAAGAGGCGCTCGTCACGGCTGATATCGGCGTCGCGACCTCTATGAAGCTGGTCGAGGAGGTCACCGAGCGGGTCAAGAGGCGGGAGCTGACCGACCCCCAGGTCCTCCGTGAGTACCTGCGTGAACGTATAGGCGAGATACTGCGAGAGGGTACGGCGCACTTTGAAGTTGGGGAGACGCGCCCGCACGTCATACTCGTCGTAGGCGTCAACGGCGTGGGAAAGACTACTACAATCGGCAAAATGGCCGCCCGTTACGTGGGTGAGGGCAAGAAGGTGGTAGTAGGCGCTGCCGACACCTTCCGCGCAGCGGCGATAGAGCAGCTTGCCGTATGGGGTGAACGGGTCGGCGCCAAGGTAGTGAAGCATGAGCAGGGCTCCGACCCTGCCGCGGTCGCCTACGATACCCTTGAGGCGGCGAAGGCACGCGGCGCGGACGTTGTCATAATCGATACGGCGGGGCGGCTCCACAATAAAGCCAATCTCATGGCTGAGATGGAGAAGATACACCGCGTCCTAGGCAAGGCTGTTGAGGGCGCACCACATGAGACTATCCTCGTGCTCGACGCCACCACCGGACAGAACGCCATAAATCAGGCCAAACAGTTCAAGGACTCCATCGGGGTCGACTTCATCGCGCTTACCAAGCTCGACGGCACCGCCAAGGGCGGCGTCATCGTTGGGATTTGTGACGAGCTTGAAATACCTGTAAAATTTATCGGCATCGGTGAAAAAGTCGATGACCTTCGCCCCTTTGTTGCGGGTGAATTCGTCAAGGCGCTCTTTTAGAGCAACATTGAAGTCTCTTTTCAGGGAGTTGTTTTAATGGCTAGCAATAGGTTTTTTAAGACCCTGGCATTGATTACAATGCTCCTCCTTGCCGGGGCGGTGCCAGACGCCCTGGCGGCACACGGCACCAACCTGGGAGAAGAGCTCAAGCTCTTTACCGGAATACCATTTGTGGGGATACTCCTCTCCATAGCGCTATTCCCCCTCTTCGCCCCCCATTTTTGGCATAAGCATTTCGGCAAGATAGCGGCGTTCTGGGGGCTATGCTTGGCGGTGCCCTTCCTCTTCGCATACAAGGGGCAGGCGCTCTACGAGATCGTCCATATTTATCTCGCCGATTATATCCCCTTTATCATCCTGCTTTGGGCGCTTTACACGGTGGCGGGGGGGATCGTCGTCTCCGGCAGCCTCTCAGGCTCGCCGCTCGTAAATACGCTGATGCTCCTTATCGGCACCGCCATCGCCTCATGGGTGGGAACGACCGGAGCGGCTATGCTCCTTATCCGCCCCTTCCTCAAGGCGAACAAGTGGAGGGAGAAGCAGACCTATCAGGTAGTCTTCTTCATCTTTCTCGTCTGCAACATCGGCGGCGCATTGACGCCGCTTGGGGATCCGCCTCTATTTCTCGGCTTCCTCCACAAAGTTCCGTTCTTCTGGACCTTAAAGATGTTCCTGCCCATGGCGCTGCTCTCGGCAATCCTGCTGGCGGTCTTTTTTGTCATCGACAGCTACTATTACAAAAAAGAGAAGGGCACGCCCCCAGAAGCGGGCCAAGAGAAGTTCAAGTTGGAGGGGCTTCATAACATAATCTTTTTGGGCGGCATCATCGCCGCAGTGCTGGCGAGCGGGCTTTTACATCTCGGCGAGGTGAGCATCTTCGGCATACACCGCCCCGTGGCGGACCTCCTTCGTGACGCCTTCCTTATCCTGATGGGCTTTCTCTCCCTCCAGACTACGAGGAAGGCGTTGAGGGAGAAAAACGAATTCAGCTGGTTCCCCATTATGGAGGTCGCGTACCTCTTCGCGGGTATTTTCGTCACCATGATCCCGGTGCTTTTGATTCTGAAAGCCGGCTCTCACGGCGCGATGGCTTTCATAATAGACTCGGTGAAGGAGCCCCTTCATTACTTCTGGGTGACCGGAGCGCTATCTAGTTTTCTAGACAATGCGCCCACATATCTGGTCTTCTTCAACACTGCGCTCGGCACCTTCAGCCCGGGAATGGAGGAGGCTTCAGCGGTGAGGGAGCTCATAGCGAATAACGAGATTTACCTTGAGGCGATCTCCATGGGCGCTGTCTTCATGGGCGCCAACAGCTATATAGGCAACGCGCCGAACTTCATGGTCCGCTCAATCGCAGAGGAGGGTGGAGTGACGATGCCCAGCTTCTTCGGGTACGTACTGAAATTCTCGCTGGTTTTCCTCGTACCCTCGTTCCTCGTCATAACCTTTGTCTTCCTCCTCTAATAAGGGACTGTAAATAGAAAGGGCTTTGACCATGCAGATAAAGAAGATCCTCTTTCCAACTAATTTTGAACACCTCTCCCTCAAGATAGTGGAGGAGCTTTTTGTACTTAAAGAAGCGGGCCTTGAGGAGATCGTCTTTCTCTTTGTAATCGACCGTGACGAGGTCTCCTTCAACCTGCTCAGGGGTTTTGACAAGGATTACGCCGAAGAGCTTACAGAATCGGCGAGGCTTCGCTTCCTTGAGTGGGAGGAGCGGGTTAAAGAGGCGGGCCTTAAAGCGTCACATGTAATAGAGATAGGCTCCCCGGAGGGGAAGATTCTGGAGGTCTCCTGCCGGGAGGATGTGGACCTAATTGTAGCGGGCAGAAGGCGTCCAATGGCGACGGATGCCATATACCTCTCGGGGACCACTATGGGGGTTTTAAGGCGTACGGCGATCCCAGTTATGATATACAAATCCAACCTCCACAAGGAGGGGGTGGATATAGCGGAACCACCTTCCTTTGCCAGAATAGTGCTGCCCACGGACTTCTCCGACCCGGCCAAGTGCGCCTTTGAGCTCATCAAAGGGATGAAGGGCGTCGTAAAACACGTCAACATCATGAATGTCCTTAGCGAGCGCGATTTCAGAAAATACAGTAAAAACGAGATCGCCGCTGAGGAGACCGAGGCGATGACTAAGATGCACGATATGGTGGGTGAACTCAGCACCCTTGGAATCGAAGCCAAGGCGAATATTTTCGCAGGCAATACGGTGACGGAAACCCTCGGTTGCCAGGAGGACAACAATGCCGGCTGCATCGTTATGGGCACCACCGGCAAACACGGCATCATGGAGGCATGGCTAGGGTCAGCCTCCCACCGGGTCGCGGAGCAGAGCCCCGTTACGGTGATCCTCGTGCCGCTGAACAGGGACGTCTGTTACATGTAATAGCGTGGCCCTTTATACTGCTTGCCATTGACCGCCGGATGCGTTTGACCTAGATTGGACTCATGTCAAAACTCCGGCGGTTTCTTTACCTTATCGTCACACTTTTCACTCTACTTACCGTCTGCGCGTGCGAGGGCGGCAAAGAGCGCCCACCGGACACCCTCGTCGTAGGGCTTGAGGGCAACCCGGCAAGCCTTGACCCCCGCTATGCTTCCGACGCCTACGGCGTGCGAATAGTTCCCCTCATCTTCAACGGTCTCCTCAAGATGGACCTCTCCGGCGCCGTGGTGAAGGACCTTGCCCAAGAGTGGGAGCACCCGGATCCGCTTACCCATAAGCTCACCCTGCGAGACGGGGTGACCTTCCACGATGGCAGCGCCCTCGACGCAGAGGATGTCGTCGCCACCTACCACTTCGCCATGGACCCGGAGAACGGCTGCCCGATCTCCGGGTCTTTGAAGACGCTTGAGTCGGTGGAGGCGATCGATTCCGGCACGGTTCTCTTCAAGCTCAAGAGCCCCTTCGTCTCCTTCCCCTTTCAGCTGAGGTTGGGCATCCTTCCCTCGGAGTCGGCAGGAACGAAGTTGCTCGGCGAAGGTCTTGTCGGCACCGGGCCATACCGTCTCGAAAAGTTCAAAGCGGGGGAGGAGATTCTCCTTGCGGCTTACAGCGGCTACTTTGGCGGCGCTCCAAAGTTGGAGCGTGTGCGCTTTCGCATCCTCACCAACGCGACCACAAGGCTCCTGGAGATTCGCTCAGGTGGTCTAGACCTCCTTCAAAACGCGGTGCCCCCCTATTCGCTGAAATTCCTTGACCGCGAGGCGGGGATTAGGACTATGCGCGCGCCGGGCGCTTCGTATCAGTACCTTGGCTTTAACCTTGAGGACCCGCTCCTCTCAGACATCAGAGTGCGCCGCGCTATCGCTCATGCCATTGACCGTGAGACCCTCATCGCTTACGTCATGCAGGGGCAGGCGCGCCCCGCCGACTCCTTCTTTCCGCCGGAGCACTGGGCGCATACCGATGGCGCTCCCGGTTATCTTTACGACCCTGAGCTTTCAAAGAAGCTGCTCGATGAGGCGGGGCTAAAAGACCCCGATGGAGAGGGTCCCCTTAAGAGGGTGACGTTATCCTACAAGACCTCCACCGATAAGACCGCCAACGAGGCGGCGCGGGTAATCGCGGACCAGCTCTCAAAGGTGGGCATCGGGGTTGAGGTGCGCTCCTTTGAGTGGGGGACCTTCTTTAGCGACGTAAAGAAGGGGAACTTCCAGATGATGAGTCTCCGCTGGGTAGGCATAAGCGACCCCGATGTTCTCTATTACATCTTCCACTCCTCCTCGGTGCCGCCGGGGGGCGCTAACCGTGGGCGCTATTTAAGTGAGGAGGTTGACGAGTGGCTTGACGCCAGCCGGGTGGAGTTCGACCTCGAAGAGCGAACTGAGCTCTACCGTCGGGTTCAGGAAAAAGTCGCCCGTGACCTCGTCTACGTCAGCCTCTGGTGGCCCGATAACGTACTAGTGTTAAATGAAGGCATCGAAAACTTTGTGCCCTACCCCGGCGGGGAGTACACCTCCCTTGCGAATGTAGAGAGGAGATGAGTTTTGCTCTCAGTGAGAGCTGTGATCTTTACCGATATGGACGGCACCCTTCTAGACCACGCTGACTACAGCTGGGCCCCCGCCAAGAAAACTTTGGCCCGCTGCGAGCGGGAGGGAGCGATGGTCGTCCCGACCTCGTCCAAAACCCGCGCGGAGCTTATGCTCTGGCTCAAAAAGCTTTCCCTCCGGGCTCCCATAATCTCCGAAAACGGCGCGGGGGCCTTCCCTGGCACCCTGACGGAAGGGGTAAAGCTCTTCAGCGATGAGCTGGGTTGCGAACCTGCAATGGTTTTCTGCGTGCCGATTGAACGGGTGCGCGCCGCTATAGAGGCGCTTCGCGACAAGATACCCGGAGAGATAATTAATTTCGGGCGGATGACGCTGGAGGAGATAATCGAGCACACCGGCCTCTCCCACGAGGAGGCGCTGCTCGCCGCCGAGCGCGACTTCGACGAGCCCTTTCTCTGGAAGCCGGAGCCGACCAGCGCGGAGCTCTCCGAAGTGTCGATGCACTTTGCCGAATATGGACTCGTTATGACTAGGGGGGGGCGTTTTTGGCACCTGATGGGTGGCTGCGACAAGTCGGTCGCGGTACGCTGGATGAAGAAGACCCTCTTTGCCCCCGGCACCCCGACCCTCGCTCTTGGGGATGCGCCCAACGATATGGGAATGCTTGCCGCGGTAGATAAAGGAGTTTTGATGGATGAAGATGATCGCGGGCCCAAGCGGTGGGCGCGGGAGGTCTCCCTCTGGCTCGACGGACTCAAGGAGAAAAAATGAGTGATTTTTTTCAAAACGGCGCGATAACGACCCTCCACGCGCTGGGTAACCGCGAAGCAGCGGACCTCCAGGAAGAAATCGGTTTTTATGCCAAAACCCGCCCAGTCGCGCTCGTTTTGCCCTGCCTTTACTCGGAGCTCAAGGGGACGGCGCTGCCGCGCATAGTAGAGAAGCTTTCCACTGTGAGTTATTTAGAGAGCATTGTGGTCAGCCTAGGCGTCGCGGAGGCGGAGGAGTTCTCCCACGCCAAGGAGTATTTTTCAAGGCTGCCCCAGAAGACGAGGGTTATCTGGAACGACGGCCCAAGAATCGCCGCAATCAAGAGGGAACTTGAGGGGGCTAACCTCGCGCTTGGCGAGGCGGGTAAGGGCCTTGCGGCATGGTTCGCTTACGGTTACATCGTCGCCGCCTCAAGAGCGAGAGTTATAGCCCTTCACGACTGCGACATTGAGACCTATGAGCCTGTCCTCCTCCATCGCCTGGTCTATCCGCTGGTCAATCCGGCGATGCATTACCAATTCGCAAAAGGCTATTATGCCCGCGTCACCGACCGCCTTCACGGGCGCGTGACACGCATCTTCGTCACCCCCCTAATCCGCGCGCTAAAGGAGCTTGTCAAAGGGTGCGGATTTCTTGAGTATCTGGACTCTTTCAGGTACCCGCTCGCCGGTGAATTCGCGATGACCACCAGCCTAGCCCGCGTCAACAAAACTCCCGGCGACTGGGGCCTTGAGGTGGGGACTCTCGCGGAGGTCTACCGGAACGCCTCTTCCAACGGCGTCTGCCAGGTTGACCTTGAGATTTACTATGAACACAAGCACCAAGAGCCATCGATTGGCGAACCCTCACGGGGGCTGATGCGGATGTGCCGTGAAGTCGCGCTGGCACTCTTTACCGCCCTCTCTCTTGAAGGGGTGGTGCTGGACGAGCCCTTCTTCAATACCTTGAGAGCGCTTTACCTGAGAAAGGCGCAGGAGCACATCTCCCGCTACGCGGATTTGGCGATGATAAACGGCCTTGGCTACGACCTGCACCGCGAGGATATGCTCGCCGAAGCTTTTGCAGACCAGCTACAGGAGGCCGGAGACTCCTTTGCCGTCTCCTCCCTGGGGACACCGCATATACCGGAGTGGAACCGCGTCATCGCCGCAGTACCCGGAGTTTTGGATGCGCTCAAGGCGGCGGTCGAAGAGGACAACTCCTGAGCCTGGATGCCGATATGAGAAAAGGAGGCTCCTTTTTGGAGCCTCCTTTTTTGTTTTGCAATGTAGCTTCGAGCGCTGCCTATTCTTTCTCGTTGAAAAGATGAACATCGCGCTGCGGGAAGGGGATGGAGAGCCCCGCGCCCTCAAGCTCCTCTTTGATCGCTCTGGTGAGCGAGAAGTATGCTTCCCAGTAGTCGTCGGTGTTGACCCAGGGCCTGACAACCAGATTTACAGAGGAGTCCGCAAGCTCCACCACCCTGACCACCGGAGCGGGGTCGTCAAGTACGTATGAGTTTTTAGCCAGCATCGCCTCAAGTACCTCGGTCGCCTTGCCCATGTCGTCGCCGTAGCTGATGCTGGCGATGAGGTCAACCCTGCGCTTGGGCTTGGCGGTGACATTGACGATGGGGTTATCGGTGACCTGAGAGTTGGGGATGATGATGAGCTTATTGTCGGGGGTGACTATCTTGGTTGAGAAGATGCCGATCTCCTCGACCGTGCCGCTGTTTCCACCCGCCGTAACGAAGTCGCCTAGGGTGAAGGGGCGGAAGATCAGTATGAGCACGCCCGCCGCGAAGTTGGAGAGCGAGCCTTGTAGCGCCAGGCCTACAGCCAAGCCGGCGGCGCCGAGGATCGCTACGAAGGAGGTGGTCTGTATGCCGAATTTGGCGAGGGAGGCCACCACCGCAAAGGCTAAAATCGCGTATTTGATGAGGTTGGATACGAAGCCCGTCAGCGCCGGGTCCATCTTGGCCTTGTCCATAACCCTCTTTGTCATCTTCTTTGCAAGCCTCGAAAAGAAGATACCAAGGATAAGGATGATGATGGCCCCTAGCGCGTTCATCCCGTAGGTGGTGAGAAATTCGATTATTTTGTCGCCTAGTTCTTGAGTGTTGAAATTCATCGTTAGTGCCCTCCCAAAGTGTTTTTATCTGGCAATTCTAGCCGGTATTACGGGCAGCCCCATTGCCAGGAGTCTGGCATATGCGGTATCTGCGTCATCCGTTGAATTATACCTCCCAACGTAAACGCGGTGAAATCTTTTTCCTTTGACGCTGACTACGGCAATTCTCACATCGTCGAATTTTCGTTCCAGGTCGCTTGACAGGCGTCTTGCGTTTGATTCATCGGCGAAGGCACCCACCTGCCAGGTCAACGCTCCGGTTACAGGGCGGGTGACCTCCTTGCCGCCGCTGTCGAGCGCGACGAGCCTGACCCTCGCTGTGCCATCTTCCACCATCCCAAGCTCCTCGGCCAAGGAGTAGGTGAGGTCTACGATGCGCCCCTCGACGAAGGGACCACGGTCGTTGACCCTGGCAGTGACCCTCCTGCCGTTGTCCAGCCTCGTTATCTCCACCATCGTCCCCAACGGCAGGGTCTTGTGGGCGGCGGTGCGGCCATACATATCATAGCGCTCGCCGCTGGCTGTTTTTCTGCCGTGAAATTTCGAGCCGTACCAAGAGGCGTAGCCAGTCTCGCTGAAGCCGGAGGAGGCGGTGAGTGGGTGGTAGATCTTCCCGTCTATGCGGTAACTGCCGGGGGGTGGCGGCGCCGTGGCGCAGCCGAAGAGGAGTGCGGTTAAAAAAGCTACGGCTAATTTGGCGGCTTTAGGTCTCATCGTCATTAGTCCTTGTTGAAGCGAAAGCCGACCTCCAGTATGTCTTCCGGCATGTCGGAAGGGATGGAAGGTAGAGGGGTGGCCCTGATCAGCGCCTTTAGCGCGGAATCGTCGAAGATCT
>PKTU01000073.1 GCA_002869005.1 Deltaproteobacteria bacterium | reverse complement strand
TGGAGCATCTATGGGGATAAAATCATAGGGCGCCGCTGACATAACCTCATCGAAACTGCTAAGGGTTTTGATATTCTTTGCCGCAGCTCGCCTTATCCTGGAGTAAATACCGTTAAGACGCCTAAGGTCGATGTCATACGCATATATATCGGTATCTGGAGCCAAATCGCTCATAGCCAGGCTTTTGCCGCCACCACCGGCGCATAGATCCAACACCTTTCCCTTTATAAATGGCGCGGCAGCCTCAATTAGCAGCTGGCTTCCCTCGTCCTGCACCTCAACCATTCCAAGCCTGAAAGACTCGAAATTTCTTATATTTAGAGGACTTTCTGCGATTATGCAGCTCTCTGAATATGCAGAACGCCAATATCCCTTGTCCATTTGATTTAATTCAGACATAAGGGCCTCGGAGGCGCCACTGGCTCTCTTGCACCGCAAATGTATATTCTGCCTATCTTTGCCCCTCACAAGCTCCCCTGCTGCCTCATTCACCTTTCGCCATGGCCCAGATTCAATAAATACATTAGGTATTGAAAATAATCCGCATATGGAATCAACTGTTTCGTCGGTGCATGAAACAAGGTCTTCACCCCATTCACCATAGATGTTTTGCATCCAAATGTGGCGTTTGGCATTAACTTTATCCAGAATATCAACTAGCTCCTCAGCGGGAGTAAATGCATCAAGAACTTCACTGCCGAGCTCTCCCGTAGCGTCAAGAAAGCCGATGGTCAGCAGTCTTCCGGGTGGAAAATCAGCGCCAATGACCTCCATGATGGCATTTCTGCTTCTGGAGGCTGAATAAAGGGCCATGCCAAGGAGGTTTCTGTCATTTTTACCCATCCTGCGCGCGCGCTGGTGCTCTCCAAGCGCTGCATCAAGGGGCTTTAACGAGCTGCTGACCAGCATTTCTTCAAGAGATGAAGCTCTTTCAAATATCTTTGAGGCATAACGCAGTTTGGGCAAAACGTCTGAAAAACGACCCCACCAAGGCTCTATCTCTAGCTTATTGCACATCATTAGTGCTTAACCTCAAAATATATAAATAAAACAATAAGATATGATAAATATGTTCATATGTTACGTCAGCTGGAGATTTTATCTGACAAAGCTCTTTCAATAAGTCTCAAACTATTATGTTAACAGAGAAAATTGTAAAGTTTAATCGGAGTTGGCGGAATTCGGAACGCTGCTTACCCAAGCTCCTCGAGAATAGATAAAATCCGGTGGGGAGAACTTCTTGTCAGGAGACCACTTCCAGCCGAGAAAAGAGAGGGCTCCCCCCTTTTGGAAAGGTGAACATTGATCCGGCGCCCACTTTTGAAGATATGCACTAGAGGAAGAGAAGATCCCCGCTAACGTCAAACCGCACCTTAACAGGGCGTTCACCTCAGCGAAGAAGCCATCTCCATGGTGAGCGCCGGGGGTACCCGCATCGCTGCCTGCAAGAATCCGGCAGCCCGATTCAATACCCTCCCCCACCTCGCTTGAATGCTCGACATCGGTTAGCGCAACCACCTCCAACTTATCCTCACCAAGGCCGGGGTGCTCCAAGAGAGCCGACCACGCGGTAAGGGTCGGCGTCCAGAAAGTATCTCCGGCGGCTATCCTCGCAATATCGCTATTATCAAAGTAGAAACCATGTTCAACGGATACCGGGAGGTTGTGTTTTGCCGGGAAGACACGAGAGAGGGGTCCATTCAAGTGGACCATTACGGGGACGCCGTCTTGGTCGCATCTGGACATAATCCCTGCCACTTCATCGGGAAAGAATGCGAGGTCTCCGCAATCCCCCGCCCTTGTGAGGCTGTTTATGCCGGTCGCTATAACCTTAATCTGCGTCGCTCCGGCTTCAATATTCTCCTCCACCACCTTCAGCGACTCTTTAAGGGAGGCTACGGGCGCTCCCAGAAAGCTTCCATACCGGCCCTTCATCACCAATGGGCGCGCGGAAGGGAGCACTTTGGAGTAGCGCAGAGGTGCTTTAGCCGCTTCTCGGGCGGCTTCGAGGGCCAGGCCGGAGGGGTCTCCCCCATCACGAACGGTCAAAATTCCAAGCGACCGGAATCGTTCAAGAAGGCCCAATATCCTCTCCAAAGCCTTATCCCGAGGCAGAGAAGAGACACCTTCTCGCTTCTCCGTGTCAAACGCGCCGGTCAGGGAGAGGTGCAGGTGTGCATCGAATAAAGGTGGAGAGATAAAGGGGATATCTATAACTGGAAAGCCTGGAGGCAGCTCAGGAGGGGCGGCTAAGGGCCCCTTGTCCGCGAGAACGCCCTTTTTAACTATGAACCAGCGGTTTTTGAATGGGCCGTCGTCATCTATGCCGGCGGCGGCGCGGAGTAAAAAATCCGTCAACTCCCCTCACCCCACTCATAGAAATCGAAAACAGTCCTTCCGTAGCTTCTGGTCTCATAGAGGTCGAAGTTTCCGCGGGGCTCCCAGAAGCGCTCGCGTTTATCCCTCTGGACTACGATGATGCCCCCATCGGCAAGGAGCTCCGTACCGGAGAGGATATCCATTGCGGCTTCCTGTAGCTCCATGTTGTATGGCGGGGCTACGATTATGACGTCAAAGCGTTCGCTTGCCTTATCAAGGCGCGGCGCCACCTTTAGAGCATCTCCCGGGATTACGCGTATTGACACTCCCAGCTTGTCAGCATTTATTTTGATTAGATCTGCGGCGTCCGCGTCCAGCTCGACGACAACCGCCTTTTTCGCGCCGCCGGAGAGCAGTTCGAAAGTTATCGCGCCGCTGCCGCCGAACAGGTCTAACACCTTTGCGCCTTGAAGCCGTGGCCGCAGAATATCAACCAGCGACTTTCTCAGTCTGGTTAGGAGGGGGCGAGTATTATCGCCCTCCGGCGCGAGGAGCTTCCTGCCGCGCAACTTACCTGAAACGAGCCTTATCTCACCCATTATCGACCTTTATTAATCGGGGACATGTATAACCTTGTTACCGAGCAAATTAATGATATAAAGAGAAGATACACCAACACGAACATCAGGAGGTAGTCAAGATGCGCCGAATCCTCTCCCTCATCATAGCCGCAGTGGTAATACTGTTTTCCGTAACAACGGTGATAGCTGACGATATGGGCCAGGTACCACGCATCTTCGGAACATTCAAGCCCGTAGCCGGCGCATGGTCGGAGTATGAAGTTCTAGAAAAAGACACCGGGAAAACCCTAACCATGCGCATGTCGGTACTGGAGGTTATGGGTGACAAGTTCTGGTACGAGGTGGTTAACCGGGAAGGCGGCGCGGTCAACATCATCAAAATGCTCGTAAAGGGCGACCCAAACGACTCGGAGAACATACAGCGCCTGATAATGAAGAGCGGCGACAGCCCGGCGCAGGAGATGCCGATGGACTTCGTAAAGATGGGGAGGAGGATGGCTAAACAGACCTTCTCGGCGCGCAGCGGCGTACCCGCGGACACCACCGGCATAACGGTAAAAGAGCTCGGCAAGCTGGAAGTTTCAGTACCGGCGGGAACGTTCATGGGCGACCAGAAACAGCTCGTGGATGAAGAGGGCAACATACTTGCGACCTTCATCACCTACGACGAAATTCTCCCCTTCGGCATAGTCGTCTCCGACTCCAAAGAGGCCGTAATGAAACTGCTTGCGAACGGCAGCGACGCAAAGAGCCTCATAACCGAGGAGGCGGGCGTGATGCAGATGCCTCCGGGGATGCCCAAAATGCCTCGCGGCAACCCTCCCGGAATGATGAAGGAATAGCCCCTCCCAAAAGCTCAAGACAAGCTCATCATCAAGGGGAGGGCCAAGCGCCCTCTCCTCCTCCTTCTTTTTTTGATCGCAGCTCTGGAGAAGAGTAGAATGTGCCCGAATTTCAACTATTACGGGAATTTTGCTCAATGAGAGGCAACCTTCACCCCGGCCAGCTTCTGGTCATCAGCTTTTTTTGCGCCATAATGGTGGGCACGGCGATGCTTACCCTGCCCGCGTCAAGCGCAGGGGCGCCACTCTCCGTGGTCGACGCGCTCTTTACGGCAACATCCGCCACCTGTGTCACCGGTCTCATCGTCGTAGATACCGCGGTCGACCTTACGAGCTTCGGCCAGGGTGTAGTTCTCGCGCTCATTCAGCTAGGCGGTCTTGGGATAATGACCTTCACTAGCCTGCTCCTCCTCTTCGCCGGTAGACGCTTCTCATTCAAGGATGAGGAGGTCCTTACGGAGAGCTTCGGCGACATGAGCGGCCTTGCAGCCAAGGTTATAGTGTCGAGGCTCTTTTTGTTCGTTTTGATAGTGGAGTTTTTGGGGGCGCTGGCGCTTTTCCCCGTATTCATAGGCGACATGGGAGCATCAAGGGCTATATACACCGCTATTTTCCACAGCATTTCGGCTTTTTGCAACGCGGGGTTTTCCATATTCTCGAATAGTCTGGTCGCCTACCGGAACAATTTGTGGCTAAACGGCGTGATAATGACCCTTATAATACTGGGTGGAACAGGCTTCGTTGTCTTCTCCGATTTGTGGGGCTCCTTTTATCACTGGCGCAAGAAGCGAGGGGCATTCAAGCTGAGCCTTCACAGCAAGACGGTCCTCTTCATGACGGTGATGCTCATCTTCGGAGGGGCGGCGCTCATCGCGACGCTTGAATGGAAGAACGGCTTCCGAGGTTTTAGCTTAGGCGAACGGATAACGGCGGCGCTCTTTCAATCGGTTACGACCCGCACCGCAGGGTTCAACACAATTGATATCGGCTCGCTCACGGACGCGTCACTCTTTCTTTGCATTATCCTCATGTTCATAGGCGCCGGCCCGGGCTCCTGCGCGGGAGGTGTCAAGACCTCCACCGTAGCCGTAGTGTTGGCGCTCTTCTGGGGCCGGATAAGGGGGTTCACCAAAGTCAGCCTCTTTAAGAGGAGCATCCCCGACGTAGTGGTCAACCGCGCAGTAGCGATTTTAGTGCTCAGCTTTGTATTCACCGTCTCAATGACCTTTCTCCTCCTGCTCTTCGAGTCGCACCTTGTTCCCCACAATCTGGAACGTCAGGAGTGGTTTTTAGAGCTGATGTTCGAAGTTGTCTCGGCCTTTGGGACCGTCGGGCTGTCAACTGGGGTGACGCCGGAGCTCTCTCCCCTCGGCAAGTTGATCCTCACATTCGTAATGTTCACAGGCCGATTAGGGCCCCTCACCCTTGCGCTTGCTCTTGGCAAGAATCGCGCTAAGGGGGAGTTCAGCTATGCTGAAGAAAACATGATGGTGGGCTAGATTATGAGAACTTTCCTTGTGGTAGGTCTCAGCAGCTTTGGAATGGATCTGGCGAGAAACCTCGCCAACGACGGGCAACGCGTCTTAACCGTAGACCTCGACGAGTCGCTCTCCAAACAGGCCCAGAGCTTCGTTGATACGGCGATAATAGCGGATGCCAGGAATCTCGCCCGGCTGCATGGGCTGAACTTCAGCAAAGTGGACGCGGCGATCGTATGCCTCGGCAGCGACCTCTACGGATCGCTACAGACCACCATAAGCCTCAAAACAATGGGCATACCCGAAATAATAGTCAAG